>USOR01000111.1 GCA_900556425.1 uncultured Coriobacteriaceae bacterium | reverse complement strand
TTTTGCCTGGGGCGGAGATACCTGTGCTTATTTTGCCGGGCGCGCCTTTGGCAGGCATAAGCTGGCGCCTGTGGTCAGCCCCCACAAGACGGTGGAAGGCGCCATTGGCGGCGTCATCGGCACGGCGCTTGACATCAACGGCCGCTTCGACCGCTTCGTCGACAAGCGTTCCAAGTCGGAGTCAAACCTCTCCCAAGGGCTCTCCACGGCAATCATGATCTTCTGCTTCGGGGCGCTCTCCATCATCGGCCCCATCAACAGCGCCCTCTACGGTGACGAGACCTTCCTGCTCACGAACGCCACCCTAGACCTCGTGACCTCGATGGTGCTCGCCTCGTCCTTCGGCATCGGCATCGCACTCGCGGCCATCGTGCTCTTCTGCTGGCAAGGCGCGATATTCCTACTCGCCGCCCAACTCCAGCCCTTCCTCACGGCAGATCTCATGGCAGAGATCACCATCGTGGGCGGCTTTCTCATCCTGGCATCGGGCCTTGGCATACTCAAGGTCAAGGAAATACCCGTGATGAACCTGCTGCCAGCATTGCTCGTCCCGCCCCTATGGTTCCTCGCCATCCAGTTGCTGGCGCCCTTCCTGTAGACCACCAGCGTCCTTGCCTCATTTCACGACGGTAAAGTCAACGAGAAACGGATTGACGCTGTTCATGAATTCCTTGCGATGGGCCACGGTTGCCTGACCTTCGGGAATAGTTTTGAAAGCATTGGCAACTTCGGATGCCTCGCTGAAAAACAGCTCGAGTATCCCATCAAACGGGAGCCTGTCATGAGTAACATGACGACCATTTATCATACGGTCGATAATGAGATGCTGGTTATACCCGTAGAAAATGTCAGTAGGCATCTTCGCCATGCATCCCGAATGAACGACAAACCATTCGCGAGTGAAGTCCTCAAATGACACATCCGGCACCGTGCGGCCCAGCAACGTCATCTTCTTCTGGCATCCATCCTCAACGCGCAGGGGAATGGACACGTTTTCAAGGCAGACGTAGGTCTCTTCGTACATCACCGCGTTTACGCGCTCACACAAAACCGCTGCATATGCATTGGATCTTCTAGCCTCCTCGTATGCGTCGAGATCGACATAGCGCTCGATGGTAAACGCATCGGCAAGAATCGCTTCAGAAGAGGCGTCACCGCGTTCCTTGGCAGTGACCCGATCGAACTCGAAGGATTCGAGCTCGGGGATTTGAAGACACAGGGGTGCATAGACATCGTGCAGAAATGCGTCAAATTCGCTGTCTGAGATAGTCGGATCTTTGCGTAAGAGGTTAATGCAGGAAATCATAGCACCTGCCCTTTCTACTCCAAAAACGGTTTTGGGATTAGCGGAAGGCGCGCAGATATGGCGCGCCCTCCACAGGAAAAGGAATGTGGTTCGCCAGCGTGGCACGAGGGCGACCCACGACAAACACCTACATCATGAAGACCTTATAGGCATTGGCCGTATCCTCGTAGCGCTTCTTTATCTCGGCTTTACCACGTAGGTACGTCAGTGACATCTCGGTAAAGTACCAGCGGCCATCGATTTTCACGTAGGCGTTGTCATAGTGGGCACGTCCGACAAACTCGCCGCCGTTCTCCGCATCGTAGAGATCGTCCTCAAGTGACCAGTGTGATGTTGCCGTATCTGGCCCCGTGATGTCGATCCAATGATGATGCCCCTGATGACTCGAGGTCACGTTGTCGCCGAACTTACCCTTCATGGTCTCGAGCATGCCATCGCGTCCTTCGTAACGGCCACCTGTCGTATTGTTGATGAAGACGAAGTCCTCGACAAGGCATGCAGCAAGTCCATCCCAGTCCTTGGCGTCGAGCGTGTCCCAATACGTCGCTTGAAGTCGCTCGATCGCACGCATGTCCTCGAGAGCCTGGATGCGTTTTTCAAGATCCTCCATGGTGCTCATGGCAATCGCTCCTTACAAGAGGCTGAATCCGCCCTCTTCGTAGATGGTCTCGCCAGTGATGAACGAGGCATCATCCGAGGCGAGGAAGAGGGCGACGCTTACCATCTCCTCGATCTCGCCATAGCGACCAAACGGCATCTTTGCCAGGAAGGCGGCGTTGCGCTCCGGGTCGAACCTCGTGCCTTCCGTGATGCGAGTCTTCGAGGTGCCCGGGGCAACGGCGTTGACGTGAATGTCGTATTTGGCGAGCTCAAGCGCCATAACCTGCGTGAGCATGCTCACGGCTGCCTTGGAAGGGCCGTAGGGCGTGATGCCGCCGATGGTCTTGCGTGCGCTATTGGAGCTCGTGTTGACGATATATCCCTTGATGCCCTTATCGACCATCGTACGCGCAACGGCCTGGCCCACGTAAAACACGCCGTTCAGATTCGTGTCCATGACGTCGAGCCAGCCTTCCTGACTGCACTCGAGGAAAGGCTGACGATGGGTGATGCCCGCATTGTTCATGAGGACGTCGATATGACCAAACTCCTCGATGACCTTGGCGACGCTCTCCTGCACCTGCCCATAGTCGCGAACATCACAGTGCATGCAATACACGCGCTCGTTATCGGCGTAGACCTCTTCCATGGTATCGTCTTCGATATCGAAGACGATGACCTGTGCGCCTTCCCTCACGAGCTGCTCGGTCATGCCACGACCCAGACCATTGGCACCGCCGGTCACCAGCGCGATTTTGTCGATGAACCTTTGCTTTTCCATGGATGCTTCCTTTCGGTCCTATTGCTTGTCAGCCGTCGCCAGGTGTAGATAGGTTGTGGCACCGCCATCGGCCGCGATGGATTCGCCGTTGATGAAGCTCGCGTCATCGGAAGCGAGAAACAGCGCGACCGAAGCGATCTCTTCGGGAAGCGCGTAGCGCTTCATCGACGATGCCTCGCTGAGACCCTTGCGGTTCTGTCCCCTGGGCAGCGTCATGTCCGTAAGGATGAGCCCGGGGTTCACCGCATTGACACGCACCCCGTAGGCCCCCAGGTCGGTAGCTGCGGCACGGGTTGCGCCCAAAGCCGCGGCCTTGGCCATCGCGTAGCCGATAAGATTGCCAGGACCAAAGTGATTGCCCTGGTAGGAGCAGGTATTGACGATAGCACCACCACCTGAGTCGATGATGGCCTGGGCACAGTAGTGCATGCCGTTGTAGACACCCCAGCAATCGACGTCCATCATGCGCTCGAGATCCTGGCGGGATGCCGTGAGAACCGACCCGTTCACGCAAATGCCGGCATTGTTCACGAGCACGTCGAGATGTCCTTGCTCGTCGAGTATCTTCTCGACGAGCTTCTGCCAGGCGACCTCGTCGACGACGTCCATGGGAAAGACCACGGCCTCTCCCCCGTCATCCCTGATCTGCGCTTCCACACGCCTGAGCCCGTCTTCCTTGACGTCGGTCATGTAAACCGTCGCGCCTTGCTGAGCGAACATCTTGGCTTCCATCTCGCCTTGGCCGCCAGCGGCACCAGTCACGATGACCACCTGGCCCTCGAACTTCCCGGAGCCCTTCTCGACCCGAGGCCAGCGCTTCGCCTGCTCCTCGCCATAGACCTTCTCCTCGAACTCCGCCTGACCAGGCCCCGAGAGGATGACGTCATCGAAAAATTCCGCGCGCTTTGACTTCATGGTTCTCTCCATTCAGGAAAAAGCGGCCGCATCGAATTCCATATCCGATGCGGCCGCATGAATCGACTAGTCTTCCAGTTCGACGGGAACCGCTTCGACAAAGTAGGTCGTCACCGTTCCGATGAACTCGGCGGCATGGACGCTTGCGCGCTTCTTGAAGCCCACGCTGCCATAGCATTCGTCGAAGGCTTCCATGTCCTCGAACCAGAACTCGACCATACCCTCGACCGGGAGATCCTTATAGTGGACCTCTTCGTCACCGATGCAGCGGTCGATCACCAGGTTCTGGTTGTAGCCGCAGCATCCTCCCATCAGTTCCACCAGTATGGAGTGGACGTACCACCACTCGAAGTGGAAGGTCATGGCATCGACGCCCTCGGCGCGGTCGCAGAACGAGACGCGCTTGATGATGTCGCGACCCTTGAGGTACTCGGGGACGAGCTTGTCGAATTTCCTGACCGTGACAAGCGCGGAGATTGGCTTTTCCACGATGGGTTCGAGCACGTCGCGAAGGGCATCGCCGGCCTGGGTCATGCACTTTGCCATGTCCCCGTAGCTGTCGAAGATCATCTCTATGAAACCGTCGATGTCAATCGCCCCGCGACACAGATGCGAACGCTGCTGCTTATCGGTCACGAAGTTGATCTCGCACTTGCGCAGCAGGGGCATCTTGGCGATTACGTCACGCGCCTCCCCCATCATCACCGCGCGGAATTCCTCTTCGGAAATTCCCTCCTTGCACTTGAGTAGATTAATTCTGGAAATCATGACTACTCCCCTTCTTCAAGGTTGTTTAGTTCTCGGCATTCTTGGCTTCCATCATGGCAGCATCGCG
>USOR01000110.1 GCA_900556425.1 uncultured Coriobacteriaceae bacterium | reverse complement strand
CCACAGCTGGGAGGAGTTCGCCAAGCGTGGCTTCGAGCTGCGCAATCCTCCCTTTGACGTCATGTACGACTACAACTACTCCGGCGGGCTGGCCATCGATGGTAGCGAGCAACTTGCACTCGAGCTCATGCTCTGGGCGATGGACGAGGGGCTTTCCTTCGGCATGCATTATTGCTCGCTCGACAACAAGCACCGCAGCGAGATGCGCCAGATGAACGAGGTCGGGCGCGATATGCATCCCTGCTTCAGCTTCGACGAAGAGGACTTCTTCCTCAAGTCGGGCAAGGTCTTCGGCAAGGACGTCGAGGTAGCCCTCAAGCGCCTTCAAGCTGCCGGATGCACCGATTACATCGAGAGCACGCACGAGCATTCGCTTGCTTTTCCGCTAGGCTTTGTGGACGCGCTCGCGGGCACGCGTTGCACGCCCGTCGTCTCCTATAACGTGCTTGAACGTGACGATCAGGGCCGTTACCTGCGTGAAGTGGGGCTTGAAGTTCTCTAGTTACTCTTCTTCGAGCTCGTCCAGGCACTCGGTGAGCTTCTGGATTCCCTTTACGATGGACATGAGCTCGGCATCCGACACATTTGCGAAGAGCTCGTCGATCTTGCGCTCTGCGGCGGCTCCGTTATCGGAGAAGTACGTGTACGCCTTGCGCGTAAGCTCGACATCCAGGGCGCGGCCATCGGCACTCGAACGGCTACACGTGACATAGCCCTTCTCCTCGAGCGCCGCGAGCATCTTCTTGACGTTCTGACGCGTGGTGCCGGTAAACTCGGCAATATCACGCACGTTCTTGGGTTCGTCCTCCATGCGCGAAATCATCATCATGAGGTACCACTGCTTGAAGGTGATATCCGAATGCAACGAGTCGGCAAAGCGATTGAAGCGATTCGACAGAATCGAGATGGCACCGATGACGAATTGCTCGTACTGTCCCCGTTCGCTGCGCTGCATGATAATCGTCCTCCTGGATAAGTTCCGTGCCAGGGAATCAGGCCCCTAACACATCTTGTGCAACTTATTGCGGTTATTCTATCACGATTCCCCTAGTGGGACAAATGGACAGGTCATTTGTCCCACTTCCGCTCCCATTCCTGTCATTTCGAGCGGAGCGAGCGCAGTCGAGAAATCTCTCGCTCCCACTCCTGTCATTTCGAGCGGAGCGAACGCAGTGAGCGCAGTCGAGAAATCTCCCGCTCCCATCTATATGTTCAAATCATCAAACCCCAGGTCAGCATGCTCGAAAGGCTCGTCAGCCGGATTCGCCTTCACGTCCGCATTCGCTGAGTCGCCACCCGACGTCCCCGATCCGCCCTTGCGAGCGCCGAAGATCGTCCTGAGTCCCTTCACGGCCAGGATGATGGCCAAGATGATGAGCAGCAGCGCAATGAGGAGCTGCAGAATGGTCGCCGCATCCAATGCGCCACCGGCAAGCGCCATGCATTTGGCGTACAGCGTCATGACGAGGGACGTCAGCGTCACGACGAGCATGAACGCCATGGGCACGTAGAACATCTTGTTGTTGCGTCCCGCATTGCCGAGCCATGCGCACACGGCGAGCAGGCCCAGGGCGGCGAGAAGCTGATTTGCGGCGCCGAACAGCGGCCATACGAGCTGATAGCCCGTCATGCCGAGCCACACGCCCAGGACGACGGTGACGATCGTCGCGAACCAGGGATTGGTCACGACGCGACGCCATCCGGTCAGGTCCTTGATTTCGACGCCTTGCGGCGTGAAGAGCTCCTGGAACATATAGCGCGCCAGGCGAGTCGCCGTGTCAAGCGAGGTCAGGCAAAACACCGAAACGGCAAGGATGAGCAGCGCGTATGCGATGTCGGTGGCACCGGCAAGCCCCGGAATCATGCCAAGCATTTGCGAAAGGCCCGCGGCAAAGACCTGCGTGGGCGAGGTATAGGTGCCATCCATGTAGCCCGAGAACACAAACGCCACGGCGCATAGCGAAATGACGGCGACCAGGCACTCGAGCAGCATGCCACCGTACGCAATGGGTTGCGCTTCGCTCTCGCGATCAAGCTGCTTGGAAGTCGTACCCGAGGCCACGAGACTATGGAAGCCCGAAATGGCACCACAGGCGATGGTGATGAACAGCGCGGGAAAGAGGAAGCCGCTCGTCGCGACCTTCGAGGTGCCGGCAGTGGCGGTGAAGCCGGTGAACGCGGGAATCGACAGGTCGGTCGAGCCTCCCATGATGCCCGACCCCACGATGCCGATGAGCGCAAGCACGATCATGCCATAGAGCAGGTAGCTCGAAAGGTAATCGCGCGGCTGCAGCAAAATCCAGACGGGTGCGACCGAGGCAAGCAGGATGTAGACGCCGATGATGATCATCCACGTGGTGTTATCGAGCGCGATAACCGGGAAGAGAAAGCCCAACGCAACGACGAGGACGATGATGATAAGCGCCGAGACAACGTTTATGGCCGTGGGAATTTTGCGCCCGCGCGTGGCCAGGCCAAAGATGACCGCGACGACGATGAACAGCATCGAAATCATGGCGGTGCGCGTATTGGCGAGGTTCGTCATCTCGACGGTAGCCGCCTTGGCGGCATCGGCCGGGACCGGAGTGACGGCAAACGTGCTGGCAACGATAGATGCGAAAGCCGCGACCACGAGGATGAGCGTGAGGTATGCGAAGATGCAGAAGAGCTTCTTGGCCATGCCGTCGACGTTTTCCTGGATGACGGTCGCAAGCGTCTGGCCCTTGTGCCTGAGCGATGCAAACAGCGCGCCAAAATCATGCATGGCGCCAATGAAGATGCCGCCGATGAGCACCCACAGCAGTACGGGCACCCAGCCAAAGATGGCAGCCTGGATGGGACCGTTGATGGGACCGGCGCCGGCAATCGACGAGAAATGGTGGCCGAGCACGACGTACGGCGGCGCGGGAACGTAGTCACGGCCATCCTCAAACTCGTGAGCAGGCGTGACACGTTCGGCCTTGACACCCCATTGCTTGGCGAGCCACCCGCCATAGAAGATGTAGCCCAAAACCAGGACCACTATGGAGACCAGCAGAATCAGCATTGCATTCATCGAAACTCACCTCTCGTCCATTCGATAATGCAGGGATTTTAGTACTTTTGGCAGCAGATGGAAGAAAAAATTTAACCACTGCTAATTCTTATGAGAACCAATGGAAGCGGGGGATACGCCTAGAATGCGTTCGCCTCGAGCGTGGGCACCATATCGGCTCCCATCGCGTTGGCATATACCGTATTCTCGTCCAAGCAGACAACGCATGCACGCAGGTCAGCCCAACCCTTGAGGCCAAGCATGAAGCTCTTTCGAAAATGCGTCCTTCGCACATGCCGTGCAAGGTCCGCATCCATGGAATCGGCGATGATGACGAGCGAGAGAAACGAGTTCATGTGATCAGGCCCAAGCGAGACTTTGGCAATGGCCTCCTCTTTCATGAACGTCACGAGCTCATCGAACGTTGCGGTATCCAAATGAGGCGCAAGCTTGAAGAACAGATACTCATGGGAAGTGGTCTCCCAGAGCTTGGCGCGTTTTACCAGCACGTATTGCGACGCGCTCGAATGCAGCTCGGCATACCCCGCAAAATCGCGTCCCGCAAACGAATAGTCGCGTTCGACGTCAAAGTACGCCTCATGCGCGGCAAGCAGGCGCTCGAGCGCCTCGTGCGCCCTCTCGGAAACCGCGGCATCCATCGACATGTCAGACATCCGCCACCATGCGGGCGCTCATATCAAGCGGCTTGGCGAAGTGCAGGCAGGTTGTCGCAATGCCATCGACGCCGCTCGCCGCGTACGCGCGGGCGTTTTCCATGTTGACACCGCCAGCTGCGACAACCGTGACCTGGGGATTGATGCCCTTGAGAGTGCTCACGAGCTGCGCGAGTTCGTCTACGGGAACCTTGTCGAGCTGGATGCCGTCAACACCCGCCTCGACAAAGCGCACCGCATCGGAGGCATCGGCCTCGACAAAGAACTTCTTCTCGCAACAGTGTGCCTTAAGCTCGGGAATGTCGGCGATGAGGGCATCAACGCCACCTTCATAAAACGCAATATGCTGCGCAAATATGAGCACGGTCTCGGAAAGTCCCAGGCGATGCGGGAAGGAGCCGCCCACAAGCGTTGCCTTCGTATCGAGCGGTTTGGTACCCGACATGCGTTTGCGCGTCGTCAGCACCTCGCAACGGGGGTTCTCCGCATGCACCGCATCGACCATGGCACGCGTCTTGGTCGCCAGCGCGCTGTAGTACTCGAAGATGTTAAGGCAGCACTTCCAACCCATGTGCAGGACTTCCGCTCGCCCCCAGACGCGCATGAAGACGTCGCCGGGCGCAAGTTGGGTGCCCGAAGGCTGGATTTCGACACGCTCGACACCCAGCATGTGATAGATGCGCTCGGCTTCCTCGGTACCGCACAGCACGCCAGCATCACGCGTGAAGTATTCTATG
>USOR01000109.1 GCA_900556425.1 uncultured Coriobacteriaceae bacterium | reverse complement strand
ATGTCGGCCTCGGGACCGGACTCGACGGTATCGCCGACCTTCAGGCCCTTGGGCTGCAGGATGTACGCCTTGGCGCCATCTGCATAGTTGAGCAGCGCGATGCGCGCGGAACGATTCGGGTCGTACTCGATGGACGCGACCTTGGCCGGGATGCCATCCTTGCGACGCTTGAAGTCGATCTTGCGATACTTGCGCTTGTGACCGCCACCCTGGTGACGGGTCGTGATGCGACCATAGTTATTGCGGCCGGCCTTCTTAGGCAACGGCTCCAGCAGCGACTTCTCGGGGGTCGTCGTCGTGATCTCTGCAAAATCAGAGACCGTCTGGAAACGACGTCCCGGGGAAGACGGCTTGTACTTCCTTACTCCCATGAACTAACTCCTTTGCTCCGATGGCCGCTCAACCGCTATGGGAACGGAGGTGGTGCACCTCCATACGGTTGTCGACTCCGGATTTACCACGGTGCCGGGTGGCTCCACATCGAGCGCTCGACACCCTTAAAGCCTCCCCGCACCAAGGGGAAACTCAGTAACCGATTAATCCTGGCTTGCGAACAGCTCGATCTTGTCACCCTCGGCGAGCGTGACGATGGCCTTCTTCCAGGTACGCGTGCGACCCTGCACATAGCGCTGGCGCTTGGGCTTGGACTTCACGTTGGCAGTATTCACCTTGGTGACGTGCACGTTGAAGATCTCCTCGATTGCCTTGGCAATCTCGATCTTGCTGGCGGTCTTGGCGACCTCGAACGTGTAGCGGTTGAAGTCCTGCATATCAAACGAACGCTCGGTGATGATCGGGCGGATGATGATCTGACGTGCCTCCATTAGCTCAGCACCTCCTGAACATACTCGACGGCGTCCTTGGTCATAACCAGAGACCCGTTGTCGAGCAGGTCGTAGGTGTTGGACTCGGAAGCGCCAATGACGCGAACCTTCTCGAGGTTACGGAAGGAAAGGAACGAGTTGACATCCTCATCGTTGACGACGACGGTCACACGACCCTTGCAGCCGAGAGCCTCGAGGGCCTTGGCAGCGGACTTGGTCGAAGGCTTGTCGAAGTTGAAGCCATCGACGACGAAGAGCTCGTCTGCCGCGAGCTTGCCGGAAAGCACGGAGGCCATGGCGAGCTTGACGACCTTGTTGTTCACGCGGAAGGCGTAGGAACGGGGATGCGGACCGAAGACGACACCGCCATGACGGAACTGTGCGGCGCGCGTCGTACCCTGACGAGCACGACCGGTGCCCTTCTGACGGAACGGCTTGCGGCCGCCACCGGAAACCTGGCCACGCGTCTTGGTGTCGTGCGTGCCCTGACGACGAGCTGCCATCTGGCTGCGAACGACCTGATGGATGCATGCGCCATTGGGCTCGATGGCGAAGATGCCATCGGAGACCTCAATCGTGCCCGCAGACTTGCCAGCGGAGTCAGTGATCTTGATTTGTGCCATTGATCTGCCCTCCTCTAAGCCATGCGGATCTGAACGAGAGCACCCTTGCCACCAGGCACGGCACCCTTGACCAACAGAAGATTGTTCTCCTCGTCCACGCGCACCAGCTTGAGATTGCGAACCGTCACGCGGTCGCAGCCCATGTGGCCGGGAAGACGCAGACCCTTGAGAACGCGCGCGGGATACGCGCACATGCCCACCGAACCGGGAGCACGGTGGAAGTGGTGACCGTGGCCACCGGGGCCGCCAGCGAAGCCGTAGCGCTTGATAACGCCAGCGAAACCCTTGCCCTTGCTTACGCCCGTGACGTCGACCTTGTCGACATCGTTGAACGCCTCGACGGTGAGCGTGTCACCGACTGCATGCTCAGAGGCGTCCTCGACGCGAACCTCGCGCAGATAGCGCATGGGGCTTACGCCCGCCTTCGCGAAGTGACCCTGCATGGGCTTGTTGACCTTCTTTTCCTTGATGTCACCAAAACCGATCTGGACGGCCTCGTAGCCATCGGTCTCGGTGGTCTTGACCTGCGAGATCACGCAGGGGCCAGCCTGAATGACGGTCACGGGAACGATGGTGTCATCTTCTCCCCAGACTTGCGTCATGCCCAGCTTACGGCCGAGAATCGTATTGACCATTGCCAACCTTACTGTCAGGCGATCTTGAGGCGGAAAGCTCTTTGCTTTCTCTCAGCGGATCGCGGCTTCGAGCCTCCTCCCTTTGCACGTGAGATTTGCGCCAGGAGATAGACACACTGCGCCAAAAATGCACAGCGTTCGATATATTACCCCTGTGCGTCAAGGAATGCTAGGAAAAGTTTGGGATTAATGGGAATTCATACAGGTAGGGCTCTTGGCTCGAGCTGCACTACGGCAATTACCAACATGGCCACAGGAGCACATTATTGGACAGCGCTCCTGGTCTCCGCCCCGAATTGTGGTTCTGTGGTCGAGAGCACAGCCATGAGAGCACATTGCTTGGCAAAAGCGCCATGGAATGTGCTGCTGTGGCAGCAATTGCGACCACCAGTACACATTACAGGGCACATCGAAGATTGGTGCCAAGCAATGTGTCCTCATGGTCGCATATCGAACAACAGGACGTGTTCATCGGCACAGCATAACTGTCTAGCATACCCAGCTCTCGTCGTAATCTCCCATGGTCTTAAAAAGCTCCCCGCGCAAACCGTCTCTTCGCTCAGGCCAATTCTCCGGAAAGCCCTTGAGCCTATGACCGAGAGCGTGAGCAACATCTCGAACCACGCTATCAAAGACTTTTGCATTGCAGACTTGCTGCCCCGTCATCGTGAAGACTGTGTACCCCTTCTGGACAAGAATATTCCGGCGCCTTGCATCATAGGCACGATCGTTAAGGGACTCATGATCCTCATGCCCATCATATTCAATGATTACCTTCCGGTCAGGCCAGCACATATCCGCTTTGAAATATTTACATTGCGCTATGAACTGTTCTTCTTCCGACAGGTTTATCTGCATGTTAAGACTCGCCTTTGGCAAGCCATACCCTCCCATTTTCTTAGGAAGGCACATCAAAAGATACTCACGTGTTTCCATGGGGGAATTTGCGCCTTCGGCAATGTATTTGAAAAGCGGCACAATATCTCGATTGATTTTGTAGCTATGGCATCTTCTGGCGAAATCTGAAAGTGAATCTACGGTTGCAAGCTGAAAGTCCCGCGTTATAAAACCCCGTTGCTCTTCTTTTATTAGTGCATATGTCCCACAAAACTCCATGCACAGCTCCAGAAACCCTGGAGTTGAGTATGCCGAGAATGCTTGGAGCAAGCATAATTCCGGACGCGCGACACATACATGTTCATCCACTTGTATGAACGAATCCCAAGGTAATTTGAAATGCGGAATCGTATAGTTAAATGATTTACGCATAAACCTCTCCTCTGCTCGACAAACCATTAATCGAATGGGAGGAACACCAAACAGGCAAGCCTGTAACCCAAGCCTTTTAAGCTCTTCGGATGAACTAGGACAATCTGACAAAGGCTCATATGCAATGGATTCAAGCATTGAATTGCCGCGCGTATGCCTACGCAAGAAAAACAATGCCGAGCTTCCATTAACGAACGCTCTCAAATTAACCTCCCATATCGCACTAGAGCTGCACCCCGGTTATCACGCAAAATGTCGTGAAGAACGACCTCCCGTCACGACAACCTAATAGGACGCTCTATCCCGCGCATGTTATGGAATTCGCCGCCGAGCCATCCACCCCCACAATCTGAACGAAATCCGATAGATATCCGAGTGATTTCCGGCGTTTTTCCGAGTGAAATCCGAATCTGCGCTCTAGCCCGAATCGTGCTTGCACGCACCAGTAGTAGTAACCGCACCTTCACAAGCTGACGAATATGCATTTGTGGCTAATCTTTTGGTGGTAACCCGTTACAGACGACTTGTTATATGCATTGAATTGCGAAGCGGCATATTCAGGCGTCACTTTGAAAATGCACGATATGGTGCATTTCCAGGTACAGATTACAAGTCATTCGTGATGGAGCGATTGAGAATGCGGTCATGGGAACACATGACTTGGCACAATCCCATGCATGTGCCCTAAATTGCTGCACTATGGTCGGGAAGGCGACCATGAGAGCGCATTGCTTGGCAAAAGCGCCATGGAGTGTGACCTGGTGACTAAGTGCACGACCACAGAAGCACATGGCTGGGCAGAAGTCATGCTGAGTGCCAGAAAATGTGGTGTGGTGGTCAAAGCTGCATCGGCCCTCATTCCGGGATCTTCGCAAACATCACCTGCAGCCCACGAAAAAGCATCATCGCGAGAAGCACCATCCACAAGAAAGGGGGCCGTTCTTGATGAACGGTCCCCTTCCCCTGCATGCAGCCTAGCGAGCTGCATGGGATACAAAACGGGAGAGCGCCGCAGGTTTCCCCGCGTACGCTCCCCTCGATAGCCGTCGCGTTATGGCGTAGCGGCGCTTGCTCTATACCCTAGAGCTTGATCTCGATGTCGACGCCAGCCGGCAG
>USOR01000108.1 GCA_900556425.1 uncultured Coriobacteriaceae bacterium | reverse complement strand
CGACATGGGCGAGAGTTGTCCGGTCAGGCGCTTCGGTATTCCCGACACCTTCGTGACCCAAGGTCCGGTCGACAAGCTCTTCGAAGTGCTCGGACTCGATGCGGAAAGCATCAGCGCCGAGGTGCTCGCAGCGTATCAATCCTAGAGGCCGCCCATGCGACTTGACGAGCTTCTCGTAGAGCGCGGGCTTGCGCGTGACCTGCACGATGCCCAGACGTATGTCATGGCTGGCGAGGTCGTGGTGGGCGAGCATCGCGCCACAAGTGCCGGCATGAGCGTGAAATCCGATGTTGCGGTGCGTCTTAAAAACGACAAGCGCCGTGGTGGCTTCGTGTCGCGCGGTGGTCTCAAACTCCAACAAGCCCTCGATGCCTTCGCCCTCGACGTCAGGGGCCTCTCATGCGCTGACTTAGGCGCTTCGAGTGGCGGTTTTACCGACTGCCTGCTCCAGCGAGGTGCCGCGCATGTGAGCGCAGTCGATGTGGGCGTGGGACAATTCGACTGGAGTTTGCGCAACGACCCACGTGTGAGCCTTTTCGAGCGTACGAACATCCGCAACGTGAGCGCTGCCGATATAGGCGGCCCTTTCGATCTGGTCGTTGCCGACCTTTCGTTCATCAGCCTTGCATCTGTCATGGGCGATATCGCCGCGTTTCTAAAGCCTCGGGGTTGCTTCGTCTCTCTCATCAAACCGCAGTTCGAGGCATCCAAGGAAGACGTTGGGGAGGGGGGCGTCGTGCACGACCCCCAGGCACACGCTCGCTGCATCGAGGCGGTTTTCGAGAGCGCGCATGCCTGCGGATTCGAGGTCTGCGGTCTCACGTATTCACCCGTCACGGGCCCCGCGGGTAATATCGAGTTTCTCTTTTGGGCGAAATCCCGGCCATGCGATTCCCCGCGAGAGGGTAGTATGTGCTTCGATGAAATCGAGCGTGTCGTCGCAGAGGCGCATGCCAAGCTGAAAGGTAAATCGTGAAGGTTCTGATCGTGCCAAGCAACGTGGACGAGGTTGGTGCCGCGGCCCACTATCTCGCTTCGCGCCTCGTCATATCCGGTATCGATGCCCTCGTTCAGGACTCCAAGGCGCCTGACCAGCTGTCTGTTCCCGTCGACGAGCTCGCGCTTGTCGTCTGCATGGGCGGCGATGGCACCTTCCTGCGTGCCGCGCGTCTCGTCGATTTCGCCCCCGTGCCCATGCTTGCCCTCAACTATGGCACCCTCTCGTTTCTTTCCGGCAATCCGGCACGTGACGACGTCGAGCTCGTCATGAACGCCCTGGCTGGTGACATGGTCTTCGAGCATCGCTCGACAGCCGACATCACGATAGAGCAGGCTGACGGCCAGGTCATCAATGCAACGGCCCTCAATGAGGTCGCGTATACACGTGGTCGTAGTGGGCGCGTGGTCGAGTATCGCTACGGCATCAACGGCATCACCATTGCGCAGCTTAAGGCCGACGGCCTGGTTGTCGCCACGCCCACGGGGTCGACGGGCTACGCGCTCTCGGCTGGTGGCCCCATCGTCTCTCCGGCCTACACGGGTCTTGTCGTCGTACCTGTCGCGCCCCATGCGCTCAACACGCGTGCCATCGTACTTGCGCCTTCGGATGTGCTCGAGGTCATCATGGATACGACGCGTTCGCGTGATGCGTCGGTGTTCGTGGATGGGGTCATGATCGACGTCGATCAGCCCTCCTCGATAGAGGTGCGCCGCGGAGAGCGCGACTTGCTCTTGGCACGCGGTGGCGACGCCTTCTTCCGCAATGTCTCGCGCGTCTTCTTCGGTGGCCCACATCCGGACATGCCCGAGCGGCAATAGGGAGGGGCCTTCGCACCGGGCCTGACCGTCCTCACGGGCGAGACGGGCGCGGGCAAGACGGCGCTCCTGGCAGCCCTCAAGCTCATATGCGGTGCGCGTGCTGACAATTCGGTGGTGCGCGATGGCGCCGAGGAGGCGCTTGCCGAGGCGCGCGTAGTCGATGAAGACGAGCACATCGTTCGCCGGCGTCTGAGCGTCGCCGGGCGCAGTCGCTGCACGATTGACGGAGCGATGGCCACCGTCGGCGAGCTTGCCGCACTCACGTCTTCGATCGAGGTTCACGGGCAACATGAGCAGGTGCTTCTCCTGGAGCCGGCTCGCCAGCTCGCCTATCTGGATGCGTGGGCACAAGATGACGAGCTCCGTGCTCGTTACACCGAGGCCCGCACGGTCTACCAGCAGGCGCGGGCCACTCTTGACGAGCTCGAACGGGCTCAAGGCAAAAACGAGCAGGAACTCGAGTTCATGCGCTTTACCTGCGAGCAGATCGAGAAGGTCAACCCGCAGGCAGGCGAGCTCGAGGAGCTCGAGGAGCAATTGCCGCGCTTGCAGCATGCAGATCAGCTCGCCCAGGCCTTGCAAGGCGCCTGCGCCGCGTTGCATGATGACGACGGCGCTCTCGACCTCATTGCCCGGGCGACTTCGGAGCTCATGCGGCAACAGGGGATCGATGAGGATCTCGATGAGCTCATCGGCCGGCTTGACGTCCAGATGCAGGAGCTTGAGGATCTTACGCGTGACCTGAGCGCGTATGCGCAGGGCATCGACACGGATCCGAGTAGGCTCGAGGAGACGCTTGATCGTCTCGATAAGCTCAACGGGCTCATGAAACGCTTTGGACCTGGCATGGACCAGGTTTTCGCCACCTGGGAGGCGGCGAAACGCTCGCTTGAACAAGCCCAGGACTCGCCCGAACGTATGGAGCAGGCGCGCGCATGCCTCGCTCAAGCGCAAGACGCATACCGTCAGGCTGCAGCGGCGCTCAGCGCTGCGCGGCACGAGGCGGCGCAGAACTTCTGCGAGCAGCTTGCAAAGACCGTAAGCGAGCTTGCGATGGAGGGAGCGAGCTTCGAGTTCTCGTTTGACGAGCTGCCCTTCGAGCGTTGGGGTGAAGTTGGCAGCGAGCAGGTCGAGCTTCTCTACCAGCCCGCTCCGGCGTCCAAGCCCCGCCCGCTGCGCCGTATCGCATCTGGCGGTGAGCTCTCACGTATACTGCTCGCACTCGAGTGTCTGCATTACGACTCTTCTGACACCGGTGCGTCACGCTCGACCATCGTCTTTGACGAGGTCGATTCCGGTATCGGAGGTGCCACGGGCAATGCCGTTGCTCGGCGTCTCGCGGCGCTTTCGAAAGACGCGCAGGTCATTGTCGTCACGCATTTGGCGCAGGTTGCCGCACTGGCCGACGAGCACTATGTGGTAAGCAAGCAGAATAGCGCTGACGGGCTGCCGCACACGAGCGTCGAGCCCGTCGTGGGCGAGGCACGCGTGACGGAGATTGCCCGCATGCTCTCGGGAGACGATGACGAGCGCGCGCTTGACCATGCACGCTCCCTGCTCGAGGGGACGCGCTGATGACGACAAAGTGCCTTGAGGCTTTGCGCGATGGAAAAGCCGTGATTGTCGCGACCGATACCGTCTACGGCCTTGCGGCGCTTCCCGGCTCTGCGGGATACGCGAGCATCTTCGAACTCAAGGAGCGTCCCGCCGATCAGGTGCTTCCCTGGCTCGTGCATGGTGTCGACGTGTTTGATGCGCTCGCGGACGACGTTCCAGCCTATGTCCGTCGTCTGGCCCAGATGTTCTGGCCCGGCGCGCTCACCCTCGTGTTGCGCGCCTCGAGACTCGCATGCGAGTTGGGCGGTGTCGCGGCGGACGGGACGATCGCCCTGCGCTGTCCCGATGATGCCGGGCTGCTTGCCCTTCTCGACGAGCTCGGAGGTCCGCTCGCCTGCACGAGCGCGAACGTCCATGGTGAGTCTGCGCCCGCATCTCTTGCAGATGTTCCCGCCTCGATGCGAAGGTTGCCTGGTGGTGACTCTTTGCCCGAAGCGTGCCATGACGGTCGTGCGTCCACGATTGTGGACTGTACGGGCCCTTATCCGAAGATCCTGCGTGAAGGGCCGATACCCGAGCAAGTCCTGCTCGATGTGGCTGCCTTCGGTGCTACACTTACGAGTCACAAGTAAAATGGCAGATAGGGGTCGCAGATGCGGGCTTGCTTTCGCACCCGATTCGCGATTCATTGCGAAGCCGCTGCGGAACTCGCACGCAAAGACCGCGTGCTCAGACAGTCCTCGCGCCCGCTTCGCATGAATCGCTCATCTGCTCAAGATGCCCGCATCTGCGATCTCTATCTGCTGGGGTATATGTTGTTTTGTCAATGCACATGCCACATTGGATTGATTCGTGCATGAAGACGAGAGGGTTAGCTATGACACAACTGCGCATCGCGTTGGCATCGGACCACGGTGGCTTCGAGCAGAAGGAAGAGCTCAGGCCATGGCTCGAGGGCCTTGGCTTTATTGTCGATGACTTCGGTTGCGACAGCGAGGAGAGCGTCGACTATCCCGATTACGCCAAACGTGCCGCCCGTGCCGTGGCGCAGGGTGATGATGATTACGGCGTGCTCGTCTGCGGTACGGGCATCGGCATGATGATT
>USOR01000107.1 GCA_900556425.1 uncultured Coriobacteriaceae bacterium | reverse complement strand
CTCCACCTGAACGACAGCCTGAACCCCGTGGGCGCCCACAAGGACCGCCACGCCCCCATCGGCGAGGGCTGCATCGGCTTTGACGCGCTCGCTGCCGTGACGAACCACCCGGCCCTACGCGATCTGCCCTTCTTCCTGGAAACGCCTCAGGACGATCTTTCCGGCTGGGGCCGCGAAATCGCCGCCCTGCGCGCCGCGCAGCTGGACTGCAAGATCATGGTGGGCGGTGCCGTGCTCACCGAGGACTATGCGCAACGCATCGGCGCAGACTATTACGCCGATGACGCGGCAGCCTCCGTTCGTATCGCCCAGCAGGTCCTCGATGGATGAGTTGCGCGCCAAGGTGTCAGGTCCTTTAGCGCACCCACCGACACGCTCTTGCGCAGGTTCTCGCGAAGCTTTATCATCGCATGAAGTGTGAAATCCGGCGGCAGCGTGCCGCCTAGAGAGAAGGATGAGACAATGATACTCAACCCCGAAAAGGCTCTGGAGCGCTCCGCCATGCAGGCTCAGTACGGTTCCCCCGTCACCCCCAAGAAGCGCGGCTTCAAGGAAATCATTCTCACCACGACCGCTGGCTACATCGCCTCGATCGCCGTGATCGCCTGCTTCTTCCTAATTGCCGCCATCGGCGCATAGGCGCGGCAACATAGCATGAAGAAAGGGACCCTTCGGGGTCCCTTTTTCGTGTGTCGACGTGCAAGAACTGAGATTTCTCGACTTCGCTCCGCTCCGGTCGAAATGACATGCCTGTCATCTCGACCGGAGCGGCCGCAAGGCCGCGGAATGGAGAGATCTCCTGCGCCCGAAACGACGGGGCTACCAGCACAGCAGTTCGTAGCCATCCTCGGTGACGACGATCTGCACCTCCCACTGCGCCGACGGCGAGCCATCGGCCGTGCGCACGGTCCAGCCATTCGGGTCGTTCATGTCAATTTTCGCCGCACCCATGTTGACCATGGGCTCGATCGTGAAGCACATTCCGGGAACGAGCACGGGACCCGTCCCCGCAGCCGCCACAAAGCTCACGAACGGATCCTCGTGGAACTCGAGGCCAATACCATGCCCGCCGAACTCGACGACGACCGAGAAGCCCGCATCCGTCGCGACCTTGTTGACCGCCACGCTCACGTCGCCGAGGTGCGCCCATGGCTTCACAGCCGCAAGACCGGCCTCGACGGCCTCACGGGTGACCTCGACCAGCCGACGCTTCTCCTCGTCGACCTCGCCAATGCAGAACATGCGCGACGAGTCCGAGAAGTACCCGTCGAGTATTGTCGACATATCGACATTGACGATGTCGCCACTAGCGAGCACATCGTCCTCGCTCGGAATGCCATGACAGACGACCTCGTTGATGGAGGTGCATACGCTCTTGGGAAAGCCCTCGTAATTGAGGTCAGCGGGAATGGCACCATGCTCGATGCAGTAGTCGTGTACCCAGCGGTCGATCTCCTCGGTGCTCACGCCTGGGCCGATATGCTCGGCCACGTAATCGAGTGCTCCAATGTTGACCTTGG
This sequence comes from uncultured Coriobacteriaceae bacterium, assembly GCA_900556425.1. Lineage (GTDB taxonomy): Bacteria > Actinomycetota > Coriobacteriia > Coriobacteriales > QAMH01 > QAMH01. Next base: position 2,986 of record USOR01000107.1, on the reverse strand, counting down.
CCGATGCCTTGATGCCCTCGATTTCCTCGGGCGTTTTGAGTAGGTCGCGCCCGAGGACGATCTCGCCCGCATCATATAGCTCCTGCAAGCGATGATCGAAGTCGAGATGGCACTTCTTGTACTTCTTGCCACTGCCGCACCAGCACTCATCGTTGCGGCCAGGGCTTTCCAAGTTATCGTACACGGGATTCCTCACTTGTCTCGCGTTTCGTGTTTGCGTTCACGGTTCGCCCCATTGTACTACCCCCGCCGTCGAGCGCTCCCTACAGCTCGAAATCGACCGCACGGCCCGTGAGCCGCCGCTGCAACTCGAGCAGGTATCCCGTCATGGCAGCATCTTGCAGTTTGGTGACCGCCTCGATAACCGGTAGCAGCGTCTCGCGATCGAGGTAGCCGAGCCCGACAAGCGCATCGACGCTCGCACGGTCATCGTGACGCGCAGCGGCAACGCACATGTCCACGAGATTGTCGCGAAGGATCTGCCCGTACATGCGACGCGTGTTCTCGCTCAAGAACAGCGGGTCACGCAACCGCTCGATAATGCGCGTAAGCTGGCCATACAAATCGATGGGCGCCATGCTCTTCGCATCGTAGTCATGCATGTTGACCACGCACGCGTCATAACGTGCGAGCAGCGCCTCGGCATTGAAGTAGGTCATCGAGTTGAATCCGCGCACGATCTCGTTGAGGCTACGAAAGGTGACGGGAAAGTGCAGGTCAATGCAATCGTGTCCTTGGATGGGCTCGACGAAATCAACGTGAATATGCTCGATGAGGCAGTTCACGTTGAGGGCGCGGTCTTGAATGTGCCGCACGTTTGTCCCAATCGTGAGCGAGGAAAGCATCGTTGCGTTGCCGAATGCGAACGGTGCGAGCGTGTCGACCTCGCGCGGAATGGCGACGTCAGGCCTGCCCTCGTCGTAGAGCACGACGCGCGACGCACCATCATTCATGCGCTCGCAAAGCAAGCCACCCGTATGGTAGAAACGCTCGCAGTTGGGATTGACCTGCACGTTCACGAGAGAAGGTCTGCCACCGATATCACGCGCGCCAGCCGTGACGAGCGCGAGCTTGCCCAGATGCTCGAAATCCGCGGGCAAGTAGATACCCTCGAGCGCCGTGTCGAAGAACGCCTCGTCGCCGATGAAATGCAGGGTCTCCGGAAAACGCACCCGTCGCAAGTTGCGACAGCCGCGAAAGGCCGCATCGCCAATCTCGACGAGTCCCTCGGGAAGCGTCACCTGCTGCAGACGTGGCATGTTCGCGAACGCGCGCTCGCAGACAATCTCGCAGCCGGGAGCAATGGCGTACTGCACGAGTTCGGGCTCCATCGCGCCCACCAAGATGCGGGTGGGACAAATGGACAGGTCGTTTGTCCCAGTATCGGCATACGCCGGCAACAAGTGGGACAAATGACCTGTCCATTTGTCCCAGTCTTTCGCGTACAGCACACCATGCTCGTCAAGTCGGAGCGTCCCACCATCCTCGATGACGCAGCGTACGCCCGTGCGTGCTACGCAGTCGCAGGCCAGCTGCCGTACGCTCGCGGGCACACGTAGCCCGGTGACACCGCTCTCGGCGAATGCCTCCTCGCCAATCTCGACGAGCCCTTCGTTGAGTGTGACACTCTCGAGCTCGCGACAGCGGAAGAACGCGCGCTTCTCGATGCGACGCAAGCTCGGAGGAGCTGTGAACTTACGCAACCTAGTGCGCGAAAACGCATGGGCACCAATCGACTGGACGCCACCTGCAAATGTTACCTTGTGCAGCTCCGGGCAGCATGCGAACGCCTTGGCACCGATTTCGATGCAACGAGCCGGTACCTCGTACTCCTCGACCGGCACGGCAACCGCCGCAAGCCGCAACCCGGCATCATCTTCATCTGGGCACGCGCGTTCGAAAATACTTATGCAATCTGTTGCTAAAAAGGGATTGTGGTCGTCAACGTGGATTTTCTCGAGCGTGCTATTCACGAAAGCACCGGGCTCTGCCGTGCGCGTCCCCATTCCTATCGTAAGCCGCTTGAGTCCATTCACGCTCAGCACTTCCAGCCCCACGCGCTCGAGCATGCCCGGTAACGTCAGCTCCTCGAGATTGCGGCACTGGTTGACCCAACTCGAATCGAAGCTTGCCGTCATGCGTGGCAGAACGAGGCTGCGCAGGTCGCGGCATGACCTGAACGCCGACGGGCCGATTACCTCGATGCAATCGGCGCAGACGATGCGCTCCACACCCACAAGCTGCTCGCAGGCGCCGGGCGCCAACTCGAGCACGACAAGGCCGTCTAACTCACTCGGCACCGTAAGCTCGCGCATGCTGGCATCCGGCAGCTCGCAGCCTACGATGCGGGCGAATGCTCCATCAACGACAACATACTCCCAGGTCACGCCGTCAATCGTCTCATGGCGCAGCTCGGAGCAACGCTCCTCCTCGCGTGCGCGACGCTCCGCAAGCTCACGACGCTGACGATCCATGACCTCGGTAATGACCGCGATGGCGTCCTGCCCCGTCTTGACCTCGAGCTCGCTGAGGTCAAGATCTTCGGGCACAGAGCGCACGCTGCCAAACATGAGAGTGTCGCCGAAGATTTCCATGCGATTAACTATAGCCCATCTGCCGCGCACGCCGCGCCCATTACCGCTACAATGACCAACCAATACACGCAAACGTGCCAAAGGGCCTGACCCCTTGACGCATCACCCACGCGAATACCGGAGAGTGCCATGAGCAAAATCGAGATGAAGACCCCGCTTGTCGAGATGGACGGCGACGAGATGACCCGCATCATCTGGCAGCTGATCAAATCGGAGCTGCTCATTCCGCATATTGACCTCAAGACCGAATACTACGACCTCGGCCTCGAGCACCGCGACGCTACGGATGACCAAGTCACCATCGATGCCGCCGAGGCAACCAAGCGCCTTGGCGTTGCCGTCAAATGCGCAACCATTACACCTAATGCCGCACGCGTCGAGGAGTATGACCT
>USOR01000106.1 GCA_900556425.1 uncultured Coriobacteriaceae bacterium | reverse complement strand
GGCAGTGTCGTGCCGTCGATGGCCGGGACGAGCTGCTGGCTCACGACGGCCTGGAGCACGAGCGAGAGCTGCATGCGGATCATGTGGCGCTGCTCGGCGGGGAAGGCGTCGATGATGCGGTCGATGGTGCCGGCCGCGCTGTTGGTGTGCAGCGTCGAGAAGATGAGCTGGGCCATCTCGGCGGCGGTGATCGCGATGCCGATGGTCTCGGCGTCGCGCATCTCGCCGAGCAGGATGATGTCCGGAGACTCGCGCATCGCGCTGCGCAGGCCCTCGGCGTAGGTCGCGATGTCGGTCGGAACCTCGCGCTGCGTCACGATGCAGTTTTCATGACGATGCACGTACTCGATGGGGTCTTCGAGCGTGATGATATGGCGATTGCGCTCGTGGTTGATGCGGTCGATGATGCAGGCCAGCGTCGTGGACTTGCCCGAGCCGGCAGGACCGGTGACGAGCACGAGACCCTTCGTGAGGTCGGCGAGTCTGAGGACGCTGTCGGGGATGTGCAGCTCTTCGGGGTCGGGCAGGCCGAAGGGAATCACGCGAATGACAGCCGAAAGCGAACCGCGCTGGCGGAACACGTTGGCGCGAAAACGGCCGATACCGGGGAGTGCGAACGAGAAATCCTCGTCAAGATTGTCCTTTTCGACGAAGTTGCTGAAGTCGCGCCCGGCAATCTCGTAGATGGCCTCGACCACCGTACGCGTGCTCTCGGGGGTCAGCGCCTCGCCTTCCATGCGCACCTGGCGCCCGTTGACCTTGTAGGTGAGCGGCAGGCCGGCCACCACGAAGATGTCCGACGCCTTCAGGTCGATCATCTGCTTCAAGAGCTCCGAAAGTAACATGATTCTTCCTCTCCTTTACATGCCCGACCAAAGGGTATCGGTCTCGGCGCTATTGACCTTGGCTGTCATGTTCCACTTGGTGATGCGGTACGTCCCACCCGAGCCGAGCTCGAGCTCGATATCGAGCACGCGTCCGCTTGGGCAGGTGAACTGGGCGGTGATAGTGGAGCCGTCGAGCTCAGAGCTCACCTCGATGACGTCATCGGTCGCGGCGGCTGCCTCGTCGCAGATCGTGGGCAGGGCGCTTGCGAGCGATCCGGCGGCGGTGATGGCGTTCGCGCTGGCGGCATCTTGCGTGGTGGTGGCAGGATCGTCCGCCGTGGCGGGCGACGCGGCCGGAGCCGAAGAGCTGGCATCCGATTGACCCGTGCGTGCCGCGAGCTCGGCGGCGGCTTTCTCGGCCGCGGCCCTCTGGGCGGCCGCGCGTTCGGCGGTGACGGTCGCGTCGGCATACCTCGCGTCGATACGGGCGACGAAGGTCTGGGCGGCGGTCTCGGCCTGGTACTGCTGGGCCATGGAGTCGGCCTGCAGCGTGGTGAGGCGATAGGTCGCGTTGGAGGTGGCGATCGAGAGGACGGCGAGCGTGGCGAGGCAGATCACCGCGATGAGGGCGAACAGCGAGATGGGGCCAATGCGCACGGAACTCTGCGAATCGTGCATCATCTCACCTCGCTTACGTAGCGGGCCGTGGTCAGCGTGTAGATGTCCTCGTACTCGTTGGAGACGGTGATCGTCGCCTCGTAGAGCGTGCCGCTTGCCGTGAACTGCGGCGTGATCGCGCAACGCACTGACAGGCCATCCTGGCCGGCCTCGGAGATCTCGGCGCTCGTGGGGTTGGCCGAGAAGCGCTCGGCGGCGTTGGAGGCGACGGTGATCGCGCGCTCGAGCTCGAGGCTCTTCTGCGCCTGGTTGGCCGAGGCGAAGAAGAGCTGCGAGACGATGGCGAGGGTGATGACGAGGAAGACGAAGAGGACGAGGGCCTCGACGATGAAGGCGCGGCCGCCCCGGCGCGTGCGACGCGGTGCGCGAGGCTCGTTCGTATGTGCGGCGCGCGTGCTCATCAGCTGTCTCCCTGCATCGTGCGCAGGGCCACTTCCGTGGTGCCCTGGTCGGTCTTGATGGTGAGCAATCCGCTATCGTACGAAAGGTCTAACTTGGACGAATCCGCCAATTTGACGGCTCTACTCGCATCATAGGGGGTACCCGAAACAGCGTATTCCTCGACAATTGCATCATTTATGAGGTAGATACGGGTCTCATAGGTACCCGTGTCGAGGTACTCCACGAGCACGAGGGAGGGGCCTTCGGGGCCCACGCCGACGCGGACGGCGTTTACCCCATCGCGCGCACGGACGGTGTTGCCGATGAGCTGCTTGCCGAGACGCCCCTCGTCGGTCGACAGCTGGATGCTGGCGACGTTCTTGTAGATGGTGACGCCCGTGACGAGCGCAACGAGCAAGATGGCCAGGAAGACCAACATAAGCAATGCGGGGAAGTAATTTCGACGCCGTTTTTCGGGCTTTTCAGCTCGTATGGTCGTCAAAGCGTTGAGAATGTCGGTGTTTCGCTGAGTCATCGCACGCTCACCGCCACGCTCGGGGGTATGTTGTCGGCGAACCATTCGTAGTTGATGATGTAATCGTCATGGTTGACCGTGAGGCCGTAGGCATCTTCGAGATGCGAGAGCGACGAGGGGTAGGAGCCCTCGATCGCGTAGCACTGCATGGCCGTCGACAGGATCGACTCGCGGATGGAGGCCGTGCCTTGCTCGCGCGACATCTTCTGGAAGGCGAGCGTGCCGATCACGAGGGCCACGATGAGGACGAGCGCCACGAGCGTCACGATGACGCCACGCACGCGGCGTGCCCTGATCTCTGATTGTGTGCGCTCGTGATACATCTGCGTCCTAGCCGATCGAAGTCATGATGCCGATGAGCGGGAGCATGACCGAAACGAGCGTCGCGCCGACTGCGATGGTGAGCAGCGCGGCGAGCATCGGCTCGATGCGGTCGAGTGCGCGGTCGAGTTGAAGCGTGGCGTCGTCGAAGAGCATGCCCGACATGCTCATGAGCACCTCGTCGAGGCTGCCGGCGTGGGCGCCCACGGTGAGCATGTGCGCGTAGAGCGGGTCGAGGACGTCGTTTTCCGCGATGGCCTGTGCGAGGCTACGCGGGTTCTCGAGGTTCTCCATGGCCGCCAGCGTGCGTGCGAGACGTGCCCTGAGCTTCTTGTGACGTACCGTCTGCATCGCCTGGCGCATGGCCGTCTCGGCCGTGATGCCGGCGGCAAGGTACGTGGAGAGCGCCGAGGTGAAGCGCGAAAGCGCGAGCTGGTACATGGCCAGCTTCGTGGAGCCGACATGCTCGAAGAGGCGCAGGACGCGCTCTCGGCCCGCCTGCGTGCGGCTCGAGATCGCGAGGTAGATGGCGAAGAGGGCGCAGACGACCGTGATGCCGAAGGCGACCCAGCCGATGACGATGGAGGCGAAGCCCATGCCGGAGAAGCCGGCGGTGAGCGAGCCGGCCATGTTCTCGTAGACGTTCGTGAACACGGGGAGGATGACGATGACGGTCACGGCGAGGATGATGGCCATGATGCAGAGCAGCGCGGCGGGATAGCCCACCGAGCTGCGGACCTTTTGGAAGGTACGGTCCTCCTCGCTGTAGTAGACGTCGAGGGTGCGCAGCACCGACTCGAGGCGGCCCGACTTCTCGCCCGTCTCGACCATGTCGACGGTGTGCTGCGGGAAGGCGCCGGTTGCGCGCATGGAGGCCGAGAGCGACTCGCCGGCGATGATGCCGCGGTAAATCTGGTCGCAGACCTGCCTGAAGCGCGAGCCTTCGCGGTTTTCCGCGAGCAGGTGCACGGCCTCATCGACCTGCATGCCCGCGGAGAGCATGGTCGCGACGCTTCCGCAGAAGGCGGATAGGGCGCCGCTTTCGAGCAGTTTAGCTGCCATTGTTCTCCTCGCATCCCTCGTCTAGCGTGACGTTCATTCTAGTGCATCCTCGCAATTATCGTTGAGCCGGTTAATACACGTAACGGTCTTGGTAGCCCACGCCGTCGCCGACATAGGTGCCCCCGCCGGTTGAGGCGAAGGTGAGGTCGACGCGCGACCACTCACCCGGGTTGACGGAGAACTGGACCGTGTGCCAGGTGCCATCGATGTAGACCATGATCCACGCGTGGTAGAAGTCGTTGGGCGAGACGTAGCCGGTGACGATGCGCGCCGGGATGCCGACGCTGCGCAGCATGGCCGCGCCGAGGGAGGCGTAATCGAAGCAGATACCGCTCATCGAGGACAACGTGGCATCCGGATCGGGGACGTAGCCGCTCGAAGACGAGAGGCGCTCGGCTTTGGCGGTGTCGTAGGAGATGTTGTCGATGACGAAGTTGCAGATCGCGCGCAGCGCGTCGCCTTGCGTGGCGCAACCGGCCGTGACCTCGCGCGCCTTGCGCACGGCCGCGCTTCCATCGTCGAAGTTGCAGAACACGTTGGGACGCAGGTAGGGCTCGAAGGGGGAGTCCAGCCCGACGCCTGCGGTGGCGGAGAGCAGCTCGACGTAGTTGGAGCCGCTCGTGTTCTGCATGACGCGCAGGGTGTACGTGCCGTCGCCCATGTTCATGGGCACGAAGATGGGCGTGCCATCATTGGGCATGTCGTAGTTGTAGCTGTTGT
>USOR01000105.1 GCA_900556425.1 uncultured Coriobacteriaceae bacterium | reverse complement strand
GGGACAACGACGAGCTCGCATTCCATGCGCCCACGCTTGGCGACTTCACGGAATGGCTAAGCTTGCGCACCGACCTCGATTCCCTGGGAAGCGAGGAAAACGACGCCGTCACCTTCATGACGGTGCATTCCGCCAAGGGCCTCGAGTTTGACAACGTCTTCGTCGCTGGCATGGAGGAGTCCATCTTCCCGCATACGGCTTCCATGCTCGAAAACGGCGTGGAGGAGGAACGTCGTCTGGCCTACGTTGCCATCACGCGCGCTCGCAAGCGGCTCTTCCTCACGTGTGCGGCACGTAGGCGCATCTTCAACGACCTACAGGCCAATGCGCGAAGCCGCTTCATATCCGAGATGCCCGCCGAGCTCCTCGCCTCCGAAGGCGTCGGATCGCTTGGCTATTCGGGTACGGGCTGGGAGAAGCGCGGTGACCGACGCGGCATATCCGGAAGCGGTCAAGGGGAGGAGATGTACGGTGGTCGCGTCTACGGCAGCGGCGGCTATGCCGCCGCACACGATGCAGGTGCTGACGATGCGGGCAAGAAGTCAGCTGCCGTCTCATCGGCTGAGTTCGCCGAGGGGGATCACGTCGAACACAAGACCTTCGGACCGGGTGTCGTCGTTGGCATCGAGGGGGACAAGATTTCGGTCTACTTCAAGAAGAGCGGCAAGACAAAGACGCTTCTCAAGGGATATGCCCCCATCGTGAAGCTCGGATAAAGGTATAATCGCGATATTTCGATTTCGAGGAGAGGTTCTCATGGCACAGATCTACGTAGTTGGACACAAGAATCCCGATAACGACTCGATCATGGCGGCGTACACCTACGCCAACCTCAAGAACATGACCGATGCCGATAACGAGTACATTCCCGTGCGTCTGGGCGAGCTGCCTGCCGAGAGCGCGATGATTTTCGAGGAGTACGGCATCGAGGCGCCTGCACTCATAGAGCAGGTCGGCGAGGGAGACGTGCTTGTGCTCGTCGATCATAACGAGATGGGCCAGGCCGTCGATGGCATCGAGGATGCCGAGGTCGCCGAGATCATCGATCACCATCGCATTGCCGATGTCTCCACGTCGGCACCCATCACCTTCATCAACCTGCCCTGGGGTTCAACCACCTCGATTATCACGAAGCTCTATGAGTACTTCGGCATCGCGCCTGACAAGCAGATTGCCGCATGCCTGCTCTCGGCCATTCTCACGGACACGGTCATCCTCAAGTCACCCACGGCAACCGAGGTCGATGCGAAGCACGTCGAGAAGCTCGCGCAGATTCTCGGCGTCGATCCCGTCGAGTTCGGCATGAGGATCTTCAAGTCCCGTGGTGGCGATGACGATGTCTCGATTGAGGATATTTGCAGCCGTGACTCCAAGGAGTTCAACTTCGGTGGCAAGAAGTGCTGGATTGCCCAGTACGAGACCGTGGACCTCGAGGGACTGCGTGGACGCACGGACGATATCGCCGCGCAGGTTGCCAAGATTCAGGAAGAGGGTGGCTATGATGCGGCCCTGATGCTCCTGACCGACATCATCGTCGAGGGCAGCGACTTCATTGCCGCCGGTGACACTGACTTCATCGCCGATGCCTTCGAGATTTCCTTCGCTGATGGCCCCGTCTGGATGCCCGGCGTGCTTTCCCGCAAGAAGCAAGTTGCCGCCAAGCTCATAGACTACGCCGGATAGCACGAAGAACGCGGCGCACGCTCGTGGAGGCCATCGAGAGCACATATCTATATCATCACGGCGGCTACGTCCTCGTTGCCGCCGTCGCCATTTTCACGATTCTGGGGACGATGCTGGTCGCACACCTTCTCGTCAAGGTGATGTACCGGACGCTCAAGAAAACGACGGGTGGTGTGGTCGGTGGCTCGATCGTTGCCAATATCATACGCGTCGTCATTTGGTTCGTAAGTATCTCGTGCATTCTCAAATGGTGCTTCAACTACAACACCTCGGTGCTATGGGGAGCCCTGGGCGTTGGCGGTATCGCGCTCTCCCTCGGCTTGCAGAACACGATATCCAACCTCATCGGCGGCTTGCAGGTTTCCTTGTCGCGTGACTTCAAGATGGGGGATTGGATTTCTATCAGAGACATTACGGGCAAAATCGACGACATCACCTGGCGTGTCGTGAAGATGGAAGACGCTGACGGCAATAGCTACATCATTCCCAACGCGGTCTTCAACTCGAATGCGGTGACCGTCCTGCCGCCCTTCCAGACGACCGACCTGACATTCGAGTTCTCGAGCATGGCGGATCTGGAAGCGATAGGGGAGAAGTTGCCCCAGCTTGCATATGATGCGCTCAAGAAGGCCGGGTACCTCTATGAGGACATGAAGCCGGAGCTTTCCCTCGACAGCGCATCGCTCAATGCCATCAGCGCGACGCTCGAGGTCTATACCGAGTATACGTATGAGACGATCGACATCAGGGAATGTGTCATGTCTGCTGTCCTTGCGTATCTCAAGTCAAGCAACGTACTCGCGACCTATACCGAATAACCCAAGCTACCTTGTACTTCTCGCGTATAACGCGCCCGTGTTCGGCTAGAATAGTTGCTTCGTATGCAATTAGCCTGAAAGGAACCGAGCATCCGTGCGTACGTTAGTAGAAGACATCATCACATCAGCCATCAAATCCGCTATCGAATCTGGCGAGCTTCCCCTCGATGACCTGCCATCGGCACAGGTCGAGCGTCCTCGTGACCTTGCGCATGGCGATTGGGCGAGTTCCATTGCCATGCGATGCGCCAAACAAGCGCACATGAATCCCCGTGACATCGCGCAAATTATCGTCGCGCATATTGCCGACGCACCCGAAGTCGCCTCCGTCGAAATCGCCGGCCCCGGTTTCATCAACATCAAGCTCTCCGATGCCGCATTGCAAAGCGTGTTTCGCGTGGTGCGTAGCGAGGACACGCGCTACGGCTTGAGCCACGGTGATGGCATCAAGGTCGACCTCGAGTTTATCTCCGCCAACCCGACAGGCCCCATGCATTTGGGGCATGGCCGTTGGGCAGCGCTCGGCGATGCGATGGCAAACGTCCTTTCCTTCGCAGGCTACGACGTGACCCGCGAGTTCTACATCAACGACGCGGGCAACCAGATGGACATCTTCGCGGAGTCCGTGGCACTTCGCTACCTGCAGGTTGCACGTCTCATTGCCGAAGGTGCCGCGACGGATGTCGAGAGCGCTTATGAGATCATCATCGAGAACATGGACTCGTATCGAGCCGAGCTTCCCGAAAACTGCTATGCCGGCGCCTACGTCATCGATATCGCCGGCATCATCTACGATGCAGAGGGCGCTGCCTGGGTCGACGCCGACGCCGACGAGCGCGCGGCATATTTCAAGGAACTCGCGTACAAGACGGTCTTCGAGCACACGAAGGAGCTGCTCGCGGGTTTTGGCCTCGAGTTCGACGTGTGGTATTCCGAGCGTAGCACCTATGCCACGGACGCCGATGGGAGCTCTCGCCTCACGCGTGCTCTCGATGCGCTGCGCGAGAGGGGATACCTCTACGATAAAGACGATGCCGTGTGGTTCAGGACCACGGAGTTCGGTGACGATAAGGACCGAGTCCTCGTCAAGGCCGACGGCAGCTATACCTATTTCGCGCCCGACATCGCCTATCACAAGAACAAGTTCGACCGCGGCTTCGATCGCTGCATCGACATCCTCGGCGCCGATCATCATGGCTATATCAAGCGCATCCAATCGGTTGGCCATGTCTTCGGCCATCCCGGTCAGCCCGAGGTCGTCATCGGCCAGATGGTCAACCTCTTTCGCGATGGCGAGCCCGTACGCATGTCCAAGCGCACGGGCGAGATGGTGAGCTTCGAGGAGGTCCTCGACGAGGTCGGAGCCGACGCAACGCGCTTCCTTATGCTCGCGCGCTCAACCGACCAGGCAATTGACTTCGATATCGAGCAAGCCAAGAAGCAAGACTCGACAAATCCCGTCTACTATGTTCAGTATGCTCATGCGCGCATATGCTCGATCCTGCGCAAGGCCGCTGGCATCGAGGATGCAAGCACACCCGAAGCAAACCCCGATGCCATCGCCGCATCCCTTATCCCAGCCGATGCCGACCTCTCGCCGCTTACGCATGAGACAGAGCTTGCCCTTGCACGCCGCATCGACGAGTTTGGCGAGCTCGTTGCAGGATGCGCGCGTGACCTTGCCCCGTTCAGGCTTACGCATTACGCGACGAGCCTCGCAAGCGAGTTCCATCAGTTCTATACCCAATGCCACGTCATCGGCGATGACACACGCCTCACGACGGCGCGTCTCTACGTCTGTGACGCGACGCGCCGCGTCCTGAGAAACGCCCTGTCTCTGCTCGGCGTATCGGCACCTACGAGCATGTAACAAAAGGAGAAGTTCAGCATGTCAATTGCACCAACACGCGAACATGTTCTGCCCGACTACATGAAGGCATCCGACCTTCTCAAGGTCGCTCCCATGAACATGGACGTTGACGGCGAGAAGGTGATGCTCGACGGCATCGATTTGCGCGACATCGCCCGCGATTTCGGTACCGCGCT
>USOR01000104.1 GCA_900556425.1 uncultured Coriobacteriaceae bacterium | reverse complement strand
CGATGCGCTCATCGGGCATGGCCGCGGGGAATTTGTCACCCCACTCGATGAGGCACACGGCGCCGCTCTCGAGCAGTCCGAAAAAGTCGATGTCCGTAAGCTCGTCTTCTTCATCGAGTCTATACAAATCGAAGTGGAGGAGCGGGAGCTCGTCTCCAACGTACTCGAACAGGATGTTGAACGTCGGGCTCGTAATCTCATCGTCAACGCCGAGGCCTGCGGCAAAGCCCTTGGCAAACTGCGTCTTGCCTGCACCAAGATCACCGCTCAGCACAACGCAGTCGTTCATCTCCATAAGTCCGGCGATTACCTCGCCCAACCGTATGGTGTCGTCAAGCGAATTACATCGACAGTGAATCAATGGACACTTCCTTTCTCGTTCTCGCGAGCATCGTCAGTATCGAGCAGAAGCTTGATGAGGTCGAAGTCCTGCTCGATCGCGCCGATCTTGCTGCGATCGTATATGGCTGCCGCGGGATGAAATGTCGGAATGACCCTAAACGGCCCCGTAACATGAATCTTGCCACGCAAGCGCGTGATACCGGTGTTCGTCTGCAGGATGAACTTGGTCGAGAAATTGCCCATCGTCACGAGCACCGTGGGATGTACGGCCTTGACCTGCTCGCGCAGCCAGGGCGTACATACCTCGATCTCCTCGGGCTTGGGGTCGCGGTTACCCGGCGGACGACATTTCAAGATGTTTGCAATGTAGATATCCTCGCGCGCGAGGCCGATGCGCTCGAGCATCTGGTTGAGCAGCTTGCCAGCCGCGCCCACGAAGGGCTCGCCCTGCAAGTCCTCGTTCTTGCCCGGTGCCTCGCCAATGAACATCACCTTGGCGCGCGGATTACCGGCACCAGGCACGACGTTCGTGCGCGTATCGCCCAATGCGCACTTATGGCAGCTATCGATACCCGCCAATGCCTCGCTCAGGGATTTGTGAATGTGATCGTCTAGATCTGTCACCGCTTGCGTCGTTGCCATCACGTGCTCCTCGTGCCAAGCTCACACTTACACGTAGATGCGCGGAAGACGCGCACCGAACATGCAGATGAGCTCGTAGTTAATGGTATCAAGCTCGTCGGCCATCATATCGGCGGTGATCTCGTAATCACCCTGCTGGCCCAGAATCACGACCTCGTCACCAATTTTCGCCTTCTCGACACCGGCGTCGAAGGGAATCTCAATCATCATCATGTCCATGCAGATGTTGCCGACCTGCCTGCACGGGCGGCCCTTGTAGAGCACGCGCATGCGCCCCGACAAGTTACGGCGCACGCCATCGGCATAGCCGATGGGAACCGTGGCGATCTGCACGGGCTTGGCCACACGGTAGTTGAAACCATACGAGACGCCCTCGCCCATCTGGGGCTCGCGCACCTGGATGATCTGGGCCTTGACCGCCATCGCCGGATATAGGTCATCGCTGTCGCGCAGGACGAGGCTGGGAGCAAGGCCATACATCGTGATGCCCACGCGCACCATATCAAAGTAGGCCTCGGGATAACGCTGCGTCGCCGCGGAATTGGCGCTGTGCGCAAGGCCGTAATCGATGCGAGCGTTGCGCATGAGCTGAAGCGCCTCATTGAAGCGTTGCAGCTGCATGCGGAAGTCCCAATCGCTCTCCTCGTCTGCCGTTGCGAAATGCGTGAAGACGCCGGCAAGCTCGAGGCCGCGATGGAAATTGATGGACTGCAGAAAATCGACCACGTCCAAATAGAATATGCCGATGCGATTCATGCCGGTATCGATGGCGAGGTGGTATTTGGCGACCATGCCATTGAGGTCGGCCTCCTCACCCAGAGCCAGCGCGAACTCCTCCGTGATGACCGTGGGCGTAAGATCGTATGCCAGCACATAGGGAATGGCGCGCATGGGCGGCTGCGAAAGCACCAAGATGGGAGCCTCGATGCCATGCTCGCGTAGCTCGACGCCCTCCTCCACCGAGGAGACGGCCAGCTGGTCGACGCCCGCCTTGAGTGCGGTGCGGGCCACGTGTACGGAGCCATGACCGTAGCCATCGGCCTTGACGATCGCCATGATCTGGCGCTCGAGCCCGACGCGTTTGCGGATGACGCGGATGTTATGCGCAATGGCGTTTAAATCGACTTCGACCCATGCTCCACGCGGGACGTTTTCGCGGGTGTAGCATTCCTTGAGTTTGAGTTCATCGCGATTGAGATGCTCATGCTCGTCTGTTGTGGCTTCGGAAGAGAATCCCTCAACACGGGGATGCGCACCGAAGTAGTTGACCTCGTTCGTACTCACGAGACGCCCTCAGCCTCCAAACCTAAGAGAACAGGACCAATTTTACAAATTATATCTTCCGGCATCACGGCGTGAACGCTCAATTCGCGTGCAGCGAGCCTGCCTGCACGACCATGAACGAACACCGCAAGCGTAGCGGCATCAAATGCATCGAGCCCTTGCGCGAGAAACGCGGCGATCATGCCGCCAAGCACATCGCCTGCGCCAGCCTTGGCAAGCTCGGGACCCCCTTCGGCAACGGCACGCAACTCACCCACTGGCGTCGCGATAAGCGTCTCGGGGCCTTTGAGCACGACCGTCGCATCATATGCGCGAGCAAGCATGACGGCATCCTCGTTGCGGTTGGCGACCTTGCGTCCCAGCAGACGTGCGGCCTCCACCTCATGCGGCGTGAGGATGCGCGGATGACGAGCCGGCGTCTCGAGTAGCGCATGATTGCGCGCGATGAGATTGAGGGCATCGGCATCGAAGACCATGGGACGATCCTGCGGAAAGGAGGCGAGAAAGCGCTCGGCATCATCCGTCGCTCCCATGCCCGGTCCAATGAGAATGACCTGACTCTTGGCCAGGTCCTCCTGCGCCTGAATGAGAGACGTCGCACACAGCGTGCCCTCGAGCCCCTGGTCGCATGCCGAGACAGGAATCGAGACGAGATGCGCGTGCGCACACGAGACCGCGTCACGCGTCGTGACAAGACGCACGTAGCCCGCACCACAACGTGCGGCGGCGTTTGATGCCAGGATGGGTGCTCCGGGATACGGGGCACTTCCGCCTACGACACCCACCGTTCCCCGCGAGTACTTATTCGCATCAAGCGCAGGGTACGGGACAAGCGTCCTGATGTCGTGCTCCGAAAGCATCAGCGCCAAAGGCTCACTCATCGCTATCGTCCGCCTCCCCATAGGCCTGGTCGACGTCGCTCTCGAGGTCATCGAGCATGCTGCGCAGCTCGCGAAAGCGCATCGCGAGCTCCTGGGCAGGTGTCGTCTTCTCCTCGACGACGGGACGCGTCGCTGCCGTGACCGCAATGGCGTTGGCGACAGCGGTCTCGTTGGTACGACTCAGCGACAGGGGAATCTCGAGAATGCCGAGCGTGCTGGCAATTTGCTGCGCCCGCCCATGCAGCAGCGCGAGCGGCTTGCCCTTCTCGTCGTGCGTGACCTCGACATCGGTGAAGGCGATGCCATCGGCAAAACCCGTGCCAAGTGCCTTGAGGACGGCCTCCTTGGCGGCAAAGTGCGTCGCATAGCGCACGGCAGGTCGATGATGGCCCTCGCAATAGGCACGCTCGTTATCGGTGAAAACGCGGTAGGCAAAGCGAGGGGAGCGCTGGAGGATCTTCTCCATGCGTTCGATCTCGACAATATCCACCCCAAGCCCCGTCGAGGGAGCCTCTTGAGCGGCGCTCGTCATTCCACGGTCACCGACTTCGCGAGGTTGCGCGGCTTGTCGACATCACAGCCGCGCTCGAGCGCGATGTAACGCGCGAAGAGCTGCAACGGAACGCTTGCCGTAATGGCCGTGCACCAATCGGCGATGCGCGGGATGTAGAAGACGTAATCGGCGATATCGGCAACCTCCTGGTCGCCCTCGGAGGCAACCGCCACGACGCGCGAACCGCGCGCGAGAATCTCCTGCACGTTGCTGAGCGTCTGCATGCGCGTGGGGGACTCGGTCACGACCGCGACAACGGGATGCCGCGCCCCACGTACATGACCGAATGGGCCTTCGCGACCTCCTTGGCCGCCTCCTCGATCACGGAGGTGTCCTGCAGGATATCCTCGATCTGGGCGGGCGTCTCACGCAGCTCGTAGTACAGCGATTTGACCTGACGCGTGGTTAGCCGGCCCTTCTTCTGGCCCAGGAACATCGCGATGAGCGCAAGGCAGGAAATCTGCGCGAGAAAGGACTTGGTCGCCGCGACGGAAATCTCCATGTTCGCCTTGACGTAGAGCGTGCCGTCAGATTCGCGCGTGATGCGACTGCCCACGCAGTTGGTGATAGCGAAGACGCGCGCGCCCTTGGAACGGGCAATGCGCACGGCAGCGAGCGTATCCGCGGTCTCTCCAGACTGCGAGACGGCAATGACGAGCGTCGAGGACGAGACGATGGGATTGCGATAGCGAAACTCGCTCGCCACCTCGACCGTCGTCGGGATGCGCGCCCAGCGCTCGATAAGGTCACGGGCAACGAGACCGTCCCGACTGAGACGATTTTGCATGCCCTGCGCGAGCACGGCGTCCACCGCGGAACGTTCATCTATTCGTTCCGCTCGCAGGATATCTGCAACCGCGTGCTGCCGGAGCTC
>USOR01000103.1 GCA_900556425.1 uncultured Coriobacteriaceae bacterium | reverse complement strand
CCCCGCGAGCCTGTAGTCTCGCTGGCTCGCTCCCTTGGACCTCCGCTTCGCGACTCCCCATCGCCGCAGCCAGCATCGAAAAGGCGTGCCTCCCCATCGGGCTGTGCCGATACGGCCATTTCCTCGGCGCCCTCTCCCACGAAGAAGTGCGACATGGATAGGCGCCAACGCTGCTGCGCGTCCTCGATGCGGGGGATGATGGTATCGCGGCCCGAACCCGAACCGAGGAAGCGTCCGGCCAGCTCGAGGTCGCCGATGGTTGCCGACAGCCCGATGCGTCGCGGGCTGCATGATGCGAGACGCGAGAGACGCTCGATGAGGCAGAGACATTGTCCGCCACGATCGGCGCGCATGAGGGAGTGAATCTCGTCGATGACGATGAAGCGTAGGTCGCCGAAGAGCGCGGGGATGTGGGAATGCTTGTGCAGGAGCAGCGCTTCGAGGGATTCCGGCGTGATCTGCAAGATGCCGCTCGGGTGCTTGAGCAGCTTGCTTTTGCGTGACTGCGCGACGTCGCCGTGCCAGCGCCAGACGGGAATCTCGGCCTCCTCGCAGAGCTCGGTGAGGCGGCCGAACTGGTCGTTAATGAGCGCCTTGAGCGGTGCGATGTAAAGCACGCCGACGCTCGAGGAAGGGTCCTCGTCGAGCTGGGAGAGTATGGGGAAGAACGCCGCCTCGGTCTTGCCGGAGGCAGTCGATGCGGCCAGCAGGACGTTGTCCTCGGAATTGAAGATAGCATCGGCGGCGGCGACTTGCACCGAGCGCAGGCTTTCCCAGCCGTTACGGTAGATGAAGTCCTGGATGAAGGGCGCATATGAGGCAAAGACGTCCATGATCACCGCCTAGAGCGTGAATTCGAAGAAGTTTTCCTGCCGGTCGCTTGTCTCGGCAGCCACGCTCACGCCATTCGAAGCATCGGGCGCAATGGCGCTGGTGAAGGTCTCGCTTGCCAGCAGCTCGTCCATCTGCGCGTCGGGATTCTGGTACATGATGTCGAGCAGCTCGATGAAATCGCGGATGACCTCGCGGGGCGTGATGTGCGTGCTTGCCCCCACGCGCTCGAACTCCGTCTTGATGAACTGGACGAGTTGATCGTCGGTGAGTCGTGGCTCGTAATCGAAGAGCTGCGCGTGGATGGCGGTGAGCTTCTCGGCGAGCACGAAGAGCTCTTCGTGCGTGAGCGGCACGAGACGGATGATGGGGGCGAGCATGTCCTTGTATTGCTGGCCGGCGAAACGTCCCTCGGCCAGGCGGCTGCGCAGCGCCTCGTACGAGTAGACACCGCGGCGCTTGTCCTCGACGCACTGGGGCGTGCCACCCATGATGATGCCCAGATGCTGCGCCTTGCCCTGCAGCGTATCGTTGTACATCGTGAGAATCTTCTCGTAGTTGTACTGGCGCGTGATGGAGTTGGGCACCTTGTAGATGTTCACGAGCTCGTCGATGAGCACGAGCAAACCGGCGTAGCCCGCTTGCACGAGGAAGGACGCGAAGAGCTTGATGTACTCGTACCAATCGTCGTCGGAGATGATGATGCGGATGCCGAGCTCGTTTCTGGCCTCGGTCTTGTTGGCGTATTCGCCCCTGAACCATTTGACGACCTTGGCTTTGGTATCTTCGTCATCGTTGACGTAGGCGCGGTAGTACATGACGAGCAGCTGCGCGAAGTCAAAGCCGTGCACGAGCTCCGAGAGCGTGCCCACCACTTCGTGGATGCGCATCTCGACGCGTTGCGCGAAAGCTTCCGTACCAGGCTCAAGCCCTTCGGCAAGCACGTCTTGCTGCACGCCCGAGATCCAGCGATCGAGGATGAGCGTGAGCGCACCGCCTTCGGGGCGCGTCTTGGTCGACATGTTACGGATGAGCTCCTTGTAGGTGGCAAGGCCCTGGCCGTGGCTGCCCTGGAGACGGCGCTCGGGGGAGAGGTCGGCATCGACGACGACGAAATTACGATCCATCGCATAGTTGCGGATGGTTTGCAGCAGGAAGCTCTTGCCGCTTCCGTATTTGCCGACGATGAAGCGAAAGGTGGCCCCGCCATCGGCGATGATGTCGACATCGTGCAGCAGGGCGTCTATCTCGGCTTCGCGACCGACGGCGACGTAGGGCAAGCCGACACGTGGCACGACACCGCCCTTGAGGGAGTTGAGCACGGTCGATGCGATGCGTTTGGGGATCTTGGTGGCCACGGCAGCTCCTTTTAGGACAGGTCGAGCAGTTCGCGTAATTCAGGGACGTAGTCTTCGATGATGACGGGCTCTCCGGTGCAAGTGTCTATGCAGATGTCGGCGAACTCGTTGTAGAGCTTGTCGTTAATGGAGTCGACGAGCACGGATGCCATGCAGGCGTGCGCGCGCTCGAACTCGCGAATGGATAATCCCTTCAGCAGGCATGCGACAAGTTCGATCTCTTTGGGGGAAAGCAAGGGTGCGTCTGGGGATGGCGCAGTCGCTCGGACAGTGCTGGGCTCGCACGGAAGCGCCACTGGCGCTTCCGCTCGTATGCGCCGACGCGAAGCTAGTCCCTTTAGGGAAACTCGCTTTGTGCATCCATCCCCAGACGTATCGGCATCATCAGGAGTTCGAACGCAGACGCCATCTGCGCAAGAGGCGATCAGACTATCACGTGAATGCGAGGGCTCTTCGCGCTTGAGCATGTCATCGTGCTTGAGGGGGAGGGGTTGGTTTTCTTCCTCTACGATGAGCTTCTCGCAGGTCACCTCGGCGGCGGCGCGGATGTGGTCGAGCTGCGAAAAGTCGATGTGCACGGCCCGCTCCTCGCGCAGGCGCGTCTCCTCGGCGAGATTGGCCGCTTGCGTTTCGATGGCCTTGAGCAGGTACTTGGTGGTGAGTTTGCGCTCGAGCGTGTTGGGGTATGCGTAGGCATCGCGTAGGGCGCATTCGCAGGTTTCGAGCAGCTGGGTGACCCAGGGGATGGGGTATTCGAGATTATCGTAGCGCGTGCGGAACCAGGCTGTGCCCCGACAATAGACGGTGTCGTGGGGGCTGATCTGGTACTCGGCGCTTGTAATGTTGAGTGGGTTGGCGAAGACGGCCCGCTCGAACAGCCAGAGGCGTTCGTTCTTGAGGCGTCCGGCAAGCTTGGCGGGTAGCGTGGTCTTGAGCTTGGCGTGATGCTGGGCGGCAGCCCGGTAGGCATGCGCAACGAGGTGGCGCAGCTCGGCTTCGTGCTCGACGAAGAATGGGGAGTCCTCAATCGCGTAGCCACCGAGCGTGACAAGCGCATCGAAGAGCTCGCCTTCTGCATGCGTCTCATGGTGCAGCAGCACGTCGAAGGCGGCATCGCGCTTGGCGAACGAACGCGTGCGCAACAAGCCCGCATCCAGGCCGTAGTAGATGACGAAATCATCGAGCCAGATATCGAAGAGCTGACCGAAGCGCGTATCGAAGCGACGGTACGCCGTGCCGAAGGCGAGCAGCGTGTCATAGGCGTCCTGCGCGCTTGAGACGCCGATGAGATTGATAAGCTCGTAGAGGTAGACGTAGGCAAAGGAGAGCGAGCCTTGCTCGATGTTGCCGTGACGCACCTTGGTGCGCCATGCAAAATAGCCGCGTAGTTGCTCGTTGCTCATGTCCTCGTAGCTGGGGTAGTAATGCGAAAACGTGCCGGTGAATTCGAAATCGTCCTCGTAACCGGCAAGGAGCCGCGCTTGCTCGTAAAAGACGTCGACGACGCTGAGATTACGTGCGTAACCCTGCTTTGCGAGTTGCCGGGCTTCGCGTATGGCATCCGGTACGAAGCTCTTGAGCTGGCTGCCCGTCATGATGATGGGCTGCTCCTGGTAGACGGTCTTGCTGAAGGCGGCGTTGGAACGCAGGCGCTGGGAAATTTGCGTGCGAAGCTCGTCGACGCTGAGTTGTTGCGTCGTGCGCCGTGCCATGACCGCCTCCCTTCATTAACAAACAAATGTTCGATTAGTATACAACAGAACGAGATGCGATTCTATGGATATCGCAGGTGGTAAAATCCGGGGAGGGGGAACTATCGCGGGGAGGCAATGATGACGGAGACGAAGGAACGTGTCATCGTCGCGTTGAAGGACATGCTCGTCACCACACGCTATCCAAAGGTCACGGTAAACGAACTGTGCCTGCGCGCCCGCATCTCTCGCAACACCTTCTACGCCAATTTCGAGGACAAGGACGACGTCATTCGCCTGGTCTTCGAGTCCTCCGTCTTGCAACCCATTCGCGACCTCAATCGTCTGCTCGACCTCAGTGACCTCGAACCACTCATGGAACGCATGAACGAGCAGATGTACGAGCGCCTGGCCGCCGAAGGCGAGTTCTTCAAGAACCTCATCGGCCCCATATTCGGCCAGGATGACACCTTCCTGCGCATTGCGACCCAGGCAATCTACCAGCTCAACATGGAGCTCATTCCCAAGACCACGAGGCTCGCGGACGATTGGCACACGGACTACATCGCGTACTTCTTCGCCTCGTCGCAGGCCATGCTCATGCAGAAGTGGGTTGCCGACGGCATGCGCGTTTCGCCCAAAGAGCTCGCCGATCTCTACGGCAGCGTGACGGGAACCTTCTGGCGGAGCATCGCGAAG
>USOR01000102.1 GCA_900556425.1 uncultured Coriobacteriaceae bacterium | reverse complement strand
TCATGGGCGCTGCCGCATTCCTCATGGCCGAGTACATGGGCATCCCCTACATCGAGGTTGCCGCCAAGGCCATCATCCCCGCCCTGCTCTACTTCACGGGCATCTTCCTTGCTGTGCATCTCGAGGCCAAGAAGCTCCAGCTCAAGGGCATTCCGCGCAAGGAGCTTCCCAAGTGGAGCTACCTCGCCAAGAACTGCTACCTCGTCATCCCGCTTGTGCTGCTCGTCTGGCTCGTCGCCTCGGGCGCACGCACCATGGCCGTCTCGGCCGCCATCTCGATTGTCGGCGCCTTCATCATCGGTTTCATCAACTTCTTCGTGACCGGCGTCAAAGAGCGCTCCGAGGACCAGACCGTCGGCAGCGTCTTCATCGACTCGCTCAAGGTGGCCCTGGCCACGGGTTACGACGCGCTCATCGCTGGCGCACGCAGCTGCGTCTCCGTGGCTGTCGCCTGCGCCATGGCCGGTCTCATCGCCGGCTGCATCACCGTCACGGGCCTCGCGGGCACGCTCATCAACGCCATCGTCAATTTCGCCGGTGACGCGACCATGGTTGGTCTCGTGCTCACCATGCTGTGCTGCATCATCCTCGGTATGGGCGTCCCGACCACGGCAAACTACTGCATCATGGCCTCCACCTGCGCCCCGATCCTCATCCAGCTCGGAATCCCGGCCGTGGCTGCGCACTTCTTCGTCTTCTACTTTGGCATCGTGGCCGACATCACGCCACCTGTCGCGCTGGCGGCGTACGCGGGCAGCGCCATCGCCAAGTCAAATCCGATGAAGACGGCTTTTACGGCAAGCAAGATCGCCATCGCAGCCTTCATCGTTCCCTACATCTTCGCGTTCAATCCCATCATGCTGCTTGACGGAATGAGCAACTGGTGGGAGATCATCATTCCCATCATCACGTCGCTTGTGGGCCTCTTCGGCATTGCCGCTGGCCTCAATGGCAACCTGTTCGAGCGAATACCCATGCTCCTGCGCATCGTCCTTATCGCCGGCGGCCTCGCGCTCATGATTCCCGAATCAATTACGGATATCATCGGTATCGCGATCATCGTCGCCGTCTTCGTCATCCAATACGGAGTGGCCCGAAAAAATCGGGTTGATAAGCCCAA
The DNA here is from genome assembly GCA_900556425.1 of uncultured Coriobacteriaceae bacterium. Classification (GTDB taxonomy): domain Bacteria; phylum Actinomycetota; class Coriobacteriia; order Coriobacteriales; family QAMH01; genus QAMH01. Next base: position 3,460 of record USOR01000102.1, on the reverse strand, counting down.
GGAAACCGATGCATAGGAACGGTATCATTACAGCCCCCGGAAAAAACCGGGGGCTTGTTGTAAACGCGCACAAAGACGACGGGGATACATGACAGCAGACGCAAACAACCCGAAGCTCGACGAGGACAAGGTCATCCGCAAGCTCTCGCTCGTGGGTATCGTCGGCAACGTCTTTCTATCGGCGTTCAAGTTCTTCGCGGGCATCATCGGCAATTCGAGCGCCATGGTGTCCGATGCCGTCCACTCGCTCTCGGACGTCTTCGCGACCATCATCGCCCTTATCGGCGTGCGTTTCGGCCGACGCGCCGCAGATGCATCGCACCCCTACGGGCACGAGCGCATCGAGAGCCTTGCCGCCATTGCCCTCGGCCTCATTCTGCTGGTGACGGGCATTGGCATCGGCTGGGTAGGCCTCGAGAAGGTCCTTGCGGGCAACTACGAGAGCCTGCCCATCCCCGGCATGATCGCCCTCATTGCCGCCATCGTCTCCATCGCCGTCAAGGAGGGCATGTTCTGGTACACGCGCCATTGGGCGCGCGTCATTCGCTCGTCGGCCTTCGAAGCAGATGCCTGGCATCATCGCTCCGATGCGATGAGCTCGATCGGAGCGCTCATCGGCGTTGGCGGGTCAATGCTCGGCTACCCCGTACTCGATCCCATCGCAAGCGTCGTCATCTGCCTGTTCATCCTCAAGCAGGGCATCTCGATCATCATCGACGCCCTGAGGAAGATGCTCGATACCTCCTGCGGTCCGCAATTCGAGGATCAGGTGCGCGCACTCGTTGACAACGAGAGCCAGGTGAAACGCATCGATGTATTACGCACGCGCATGTTCGGCGACAAGGTCTACGTCGATATGGAAATCGCGATAGACGGCTCGATGCAACTCACGGATGCTCATGATATCGCCGAGCGCGTGCACGATGACATCGAGCGGACGTTCCCGGAAGTGAAACACGTCATGATCCATGTCAATCCCGCCTAGAGGAAGGCCACGGCATGCTTCACGTAACGGACTACCTTGCGCGACAATTCGCGCCATTCGAGGAGATGCCCTTCTGTGCCCTTGACGCCACGGTGCTTTCGCAAGTCGCGATGATTCACGCAAAGGGGACTGTGCCGTCACTGCCCAGTGAAAACGCACGAAAGGGCTTGCACGCGCTCACACGCCCACGTCCACGTGGTATCGCGTTTTCGCAAATGCTCCAAGCCGAGCATTACTCGACCATGTTCTCCAATCTTCTCGATCCGGCAAAAGCCGTCGAGGCCCTCTTTGGGATTGCGGCAAGCCCCCGCTTCAGAGACATGTCCGCACTCAACTACCAGAGCGTCTTCGACGCCGAACGCCAGGTCCAGTTTGCCGCCATGACCTTCGTCTACAAGAACATGTTCACTTGCGTGTCGTTTCGTGGAACCGACACCTCGACCGTCGGTTGGCGCGAGGATTTCAACATGGCCTTCACCATGCCCGTCCCCGCGCAGAACCTTGCGCTTGAGTATCTCGAAGCTGTTGCGGCTCAAGCGCATCTCCCCAAGAAGCTCTACGTCGTCGGCCACTCCAAGGGCGGCAACCTTGCCGAGTACGCGGCGCTTCGCTGCTCGAAGCGCGTGCAAGACCGCATCGAGCGTGTCTACAACCTCGATGGGCCCGGATTCAAGGCCGGCACCTTCACGCCCGACGATTACGCCCCGCTGAGGGGCAAGCTCGTCAAAATCGTGCCCGAGGAGTCGCTTGTCGGCATCATGCTCGAATCGGAGGCGCCCGTCTTCATCGCGATGAGCAGCGCAAGCGGCCTTGACCAGCACAGCGCATTCACCTGGGAGGTTGACGAGGAGCTTGCGGATTTCGTCTATCTACCCAAGCTCCCCGAGGCGACGAAGGCAACCGCCAGGACGTTGCACGCATGGCTCTCGGGATACGATGACGCCGAGCGCGAGGAAATCGTCGACGCGTTTTTCCAGGCCATCGAGGTCTCGCACGCGCAAAACCCCATCGACATCCTCAACGGAGGCCCCAGGGGCCTGTCGCTCATACTCGAGGCGTCGCGCAAGATTGATCGTCCCACGCGCAGGACCCTCGTTTCCGCGGCGCGTTCCTTCGTCAAGGCCCTGTCGGAAAACGCAGGCGGATCGCTCGGCGCTGCCGCAGGCGCGGTAACCAACCTCGCAGACCGTATCGCGCCGGAATGAGATAGCGTGCCTGGCACCCTGTCTCAAAAGAGGGCCAAAATCAATGAAGTGTCGATGTTTTGAGACAGGGTGCCAGGCACGCTATCTGTTATTGTCGGTTGCTTCGTCCAAAGAGCTCGTTCCAATCGCTTGCCGCGAGAATGGTCCCCGCCAGAATGACGACGCAACATACGACCGAGGCGAGCGTCGGAACCGTACCCTGCAGCACGAACGCAAAGAGCACTGCCCATGCCGAATAGCTGATATTGAGTGCCATGGACTTTGCCGCGCCCAAAGGCGAACTGATGGACTTGTAGTAGAACAGGTACGACGTCGTGCCAGCCAATGCCGCCAACGCGATGACACCCGTCGCCACCGACGGGAAGGCGCTTACTGTGAAGGCCCAGGCACCAAAGGCCGGAAGCACGACGATGGCGTAGACGAGCGCGCTCGTCGTTTCGCGAATCTGCAACGCCGTTTCGTTGTCGACGGCATCATCGCGCATGCCCCAACCGCAGAGTACCGCCTCGCTGCCCCATCCGAGCACGCATGCGGCCGCACCTACAAGACCGAGGACGGGATCGCCTACTGTCTCTGCATCAGTGAGCGAAAGCATGCCCATGGCAACGATGCCGCCGAGCGCGCAGGCAAACGCAATAAGCTGCTTGGCGTTCATGCGCTCCTTCAGAATAATGAAGGATAAAATCGCCCCCACGGCCGGATAGAACGCCGAGATGATGGCCGTATATCCCGCACCAATGTTGTTGATGGCAATCACGTAGCCCGTCATGCCGATGGGTCCGCCCAACAAAGCGCCGAGCACAACCACCTTGCCACTGCGAGTACGCAGCGCAGCCCAGGTATCCTTGAGACGTCCTCGCACACCCATGTAGATAGCAAGCCAAATAGCGCAGAAGATGTCATGCAGGGCCGATGACGCTATTGCGGCAAACGCGAACGCCTCAAGCGTGCCGATATAGGGGGACATCGTGAGTGCGATGCCCAGAATGACCGTGTCGAGTCCCCACAGCACACCACTCGTGAGCCCATATTTGACCTTGTTGAATGCTCCCATTTCGTATCCTCCTGGCATACTATCCGGTGCCTAGACGCGCTTTCCCTGTTCGTACCACGGCAAAACCATATTCAGATACCTCTTCGCATAGCGGTAGTAGATATAGAGCCACTCGCCTACCACGTCGCCTTCGGCCTCTTTCATAAGCGACCAGACGTACCAACACCAGCCAGCAAACGCCACATATGCGAAGTTATGACGCAACTCCTCGAACGT
>USOR01000101.1 GCA_900556425.1 uncultured Coriobacteriaceae bacterium | reverse complement strand
TGACCAGCGGCGGATAACCGGCATCCTCACGGACGCGGGGAATTTCCTCCAGAACCTCCTGAAGCTTGTCCTCCTTGCCGGCATCCTTCAGCTGCTTGAGCATGTTGGAGAACATGCCGCCCGGCACCTGATACAGCAGGGTGTTGGCATCGACGCCCAAGGACTTCTGGTTGATCTGACCGTTGGCAATGTATTTCTCGCGCAGCTTGTTGAAGTAAGCGCGGACAACATTCAGCTGGTTCAGGTCAAGACCGGTGTCGTAGTCGGTGCCCTGCAGGGCGGCGACCAGACTCTCGGTGGGCATGTGAGAGGTGCCCAGAGCCAGCGGACTCATGGCGGTATCCACAATGTCGGCACCGGCCTCCTCGGCGGCCTGGGCAGCGGCGGCTCGGGCCGCCACGCGCTCGCGGGCCTCGCGGGCTTGTTGCAGCGAATCGAGCGCATCCTGAGCGGCCTTGTCGACGTTCGCCTTGTCGTTTGCAAGCTTCTCTCGAGCATTCTTGAGCTCGGACTCCATTTGGATGGCGCTTTGAATCTCCGTCGTGTTGTACTCGATGATCCAGTTGTACGAATCGACAATCGCAAGCATGTCGGTGACGCTCGTCGACTCGAGCAGCATCATGAGCACGCTCGAGGAATCGTATTCGTACTTGTAGAGCGCTCGTATGCTCTCGTCAGAACGCTCGCGCTGGGCCGGAAGCGTGGCTTCGAGCTCCGCTATACGCGCATCGAGTGTCGCTATCTCGGCCGTTAGCTCTTCCTGGCGCGAGATGGCATCGTTATAGGCATCGGCACTGGACTTGACTTGCGCTTCGAGAGCCTCAGCTTCTTCATCTGCGAGGGATGTCTGCACAAACCCGCCGCTGGCAAGACAAACCACAAGCGCTAACAAAGATGAAAGCGCGAGGATGATGCCTCGGTTGAGTGCATGTTGCAGCAAGAAATAACCTCATTTACGCTTCGTTTACGTGCATGCGGGATATAACTGTAGCGTAAGCCAGCAATATGCTCAAAAGCCGTCACATTCCCTACATATCCGCTTCACAACTGCGAAAGAGGTGTTCGCGAACAACCCTGTCCCATCAAAGGAGGGGATACATATAAAAATGAGACAGTTGCTCTGAGCAACTGTCTCATTTTCGAAGCCAGACAAACATGCCCCGGCGACTTTTGTCTGGTTATTTGTTGTTGGCCGCCTCGAACCCGCGCATGAAGTCGACGAGCGCCTGCACGCCCTCGATGGGCATGGCGTTGTAGATGCTCGCGCGCATGCCGCCCACGCTGCGATGGCCTTTGATGTTGGCCAGGCCAGCGGCAGTCGCCTCGGCGATGAACTTCTTGTCGAGATCTTCGTCGCCCGTGATGAACGGCACGTTCATGATGGAGCGGTCCTTGGGGTTGACCGTGCTCGAGAAAAGATCGCTCGCGTCGAGGTAGTCGTAGAGAAGCTTGGCCTTGGCCTCGTTGCGCTCCTTCATGACCTCGAGGCCGCCCAGCTCCTTGATCCACTTGAACACGAGGCCGCACACGTAGATGCCGTAGCTCGGCGGCGTGTTGTAGAGGCTGCCGCTGTCCGCATGCGTCTTGAAACGCAGCATGGTGGGCACGCCGGGAAGGTCGTCGGGGATGAGATCCTCGCGCACGATGACGATCTGCACACCAGCCGGGCCGCAGTTCTTCTGCACGCCGGCGTGGATGAGGCCGTACTTGCTCACGTCGACCGGCTCGGAGAGGAACATGGAGCTCTGATCGGAGACAAGCACGTGACCCTTGGTGTTGGGCAGCGTGTAGATGCGATTGCCATAGACAGTCTCATTCTCGCAAATGTAGACGAAGGACGCATCATCGCGAATGTCAAGGTCGGAGAGGTCGGGAATCCACGAGAAGTTGTCGCCCTCGCCGTTGACCAACAGCTTGGGATCACCGAGGATCTGGGCCTCCTTGTATGCCTTCTTGGACCAACCGCCGGTGACGATGTAGTCGGCCTTGCCGTTGGTGGCGAGGTTCATGAACACCGATGCGAAGAGCAGGGAGTCACCACCCTGCAGGAAGAGCACCTTGTAGTTGTCCGGAATGGACAACAGCTCACGCAGGTCTTGCTCGGCCTCGGTGATGATCTTCGTGAACGCAGCCGAACGATGGCTCATCTCCATGACGGACATGCCGGTGCCCTCGTAATCGAGCATCTCGCTCGCCGCTTGCTTCAGGACCTCCTCGGGGAGAACCGCCGGACCGGCGGAAAAATTGTACACGCGTGCCATGGGTTGATGTTCCTTTCGTCCAACTACAGTTGATAATCTGCACATACTAGCACTTCGATAAACACGACCATGTGCAAAAAGCACAGAGTAGCCAATGTGCTACGACAAAGGGGCCGGGCAGTGCCCGACCCCTTGCTCAAAACGATGGCGTGTCTTATTACCTAGGCATTGATAATCGGCCTGATGATGCCGTAACCGCCATTCTTGCGATGGTAGATGACCTGGATCTGATGCGCGTCCTGGTCGAAGTAGACGAAGAAGTCATGGCCGAGCAGGTCGGTCTGGACAAGCGCGTGCTCCTCGGTCATCGGCTCCATCTCGACTTCCTTCAGGCGCACGAGCAAGTCGTCGTCTTCCTCCGGCTCGGTCGGGATGACATCGGGGATATCCAGCTCGTCGAAGTTTGCTCCGGTCGCTTCGATGGGTGCGGTTTCCTTCAGGGTTTCGCGCATACGGTGATCGATAACGCGGGTCTTGTACTTGCGCAGCTGGCGCGCGACCTTGTCGGATGCCAGGTCGATGGCAGCGTACATGTCCTCGGCGGACTCGGCCACGCGGATGACGGCGCCCTTGGCGTTGACCGTGACCTCGCAAATGGCGTTGAGTGAAATGGCCGGGTTCTTCTCGGTGCGCAGGACGACTTCTGCGTCCATGGCAGCGCTGTCGAACACTTCGAGCGAGCGTCCGATCTTCTCGTCAACGTAATCCTTGATAGCGGGAGTGACGTTCATCTTTCGTCCCGAAACTGTGATAGCCATGGTAAACCTCCTTGATCGTGGGTTGTTCGTTCTACTCGTCGCCGGATTGTGCGCCCGTATCCTCCTCACCTGGGGTTTCCGGCGTATCGGGGTTGGGTTCCTCGGGATTATCCGGTTCTGTTGACACGCCGATGCCAAATGCCTTGGCCGGCAGCGTCGCCAGATCGGTCTTTCCTGCAAGAAGCGTATCGCCATCGGTACCAAGCCACTTGGTTGCGATGACACGCATGACGCCGTTCTCGTTGATCGTCTTGATGGCGGTGTTAACGCCGCTCGAAAGCGCGGAGTTCTGCGTAAGCGTCACGGCGTAGATGGGCGTGACGCAATCTGCGCCCAGGAAACCCATGCGGATGACGCTCTCGTAGTTGCGCGCAAAGTAGTCGCCGATGACTGCGTCAGTCACCAGGAACTTCTGCTCGCCGTTGTTGAGCGCGTCAAATGCCGCCTGCATGGTGGGCATGGCGACGATCTTGTCGATGCCGAGGAGCTCCTGCATTTTGCTCGCAGCGGTGGTCTCGGCCTGGACGAGCACCTTGGCGGTGCCAGCAGCCGTCTGCGCTGCGACATCCTCGATGGAAACGGGACGGTTGGTGCTCAGGCAAAACAGCGAGAGGCCATCCGTCAGGTATGGATCGCTGTAGGTAACGAGGTCGCCCGTGCCGGACTTGGTGAGCCCGAGAGCAACATCGACCTGCTTGTTGCTGAGCGCGAAGCGACCGCTCGACCCGACGTCGATGATTTGCATGCGCAAGCCGAGCTCCTGGGCGACGGCCGCGGCAACGTCGACGTCAATGCCAACGGTCTGATTGCTCGAATTGGTGCCGCCATACGGTGAGTTGCTCGTGTTGATGCCCACGGTGAGCACGCCCTCGGTGATGGTTGCCGAAGCATCCAGCTTGGGCGTGAGGTTGCTCTCAACCTGCGTCTTGGTTTGAAGCTGGCATGCGGACAGCCCGACCACGGCAAGCATGCACACGGCAAGCGCCATGATGATCGAGGTTATTGTCTTGTGTTTGATTTGCTTTGCGAACATCTTGCTCCGTTTTTCATGGGCCAGTGAAAGTGCTCCTCCCAACTGACCTGGTTTTTGACCCCACACTCGCATACAGAAACTTTTGCCTGATACTATCTCACTACTCATTTTCTCGCCCGGGCCACCGTATGTGACCATAACGGACGGTACGTCTTACCCCTAAGATGCGCCATGCTCACGTGCAGGAAACCCTGCCCGCTTACGTGGATCCTTTCGACCGCATCTGCCTTGGACTAGAGCTGTTTTACCAGCTCGCAACCACAGACTTGGGAGGAGCGGTTCTAGTGTATCACGCAGCAGATAATCGCGCGGTCTAGATTCTCCGCAAAACGAAACAATGGTGGACCTGGGCATGCCGCTCGAAATCCAACGGTATCGTCTTGTCGGTGATGTCAACGACCTGCACGCCCGCACGCTCGATCGTCTCGCGATCGAGCTTGAATCCACGCAGATTACACGAGAACACCGCAGCACCGCCACGGGTCAGCAGGCGACTCACACCGATGAGCAGCTCGGCATGATCGCGCTGCACGTCCCAACCACGC
>USOR01000100.1 GCA_900556425.1 uncultured Coriobacteriaceae bacterium | reverse complement strand
CGGCGGAGGGGGCCTGATTTCCCTCCCTGCCTATTTCTTTGCCGGCCTTCCCGTCCACAACGCGATTGCCACCAACAAGCTCTCGAGCACGATGGGCACCACCGTTGCCACCATTCGCTACGTGATATACGGCTACATGGTGAAGTGGCTCGTCATACTCGGCGTCGCCTGCGGTCTGGTCGGCTCGTTCCTGGGTTCAAACCTCGCCCTCGTGGCCGACAGCGTGGTGCTCATGGTCTTCATGCTCGTGTCGCTACCCCTGATTGCCTATATCGTGCTCCGAACGCGCGATCTGGATGGGTTCGCCGAAAGCCCGCTTTCGCGGACGAGGACCTTCGCGCTTACGGGATTGATAGCATTCGCGATTGGCATCTACGATGGCTTTTACGGGCCCGGGACGGGTACGTTCCTTATTCTGCTGCTTACCACGCTTGCGCATCTTCCGCTCGAGCAGGCGCAGGGAACAACCAAGGCGATTAACCTCTCGACCAACCTCGCCGCGCTCGTGGTCTTTCTGGCGAGTGGAAACGCCATCGTCGTCCTCGGTCTCGTAGCGGGTCTCTTCAACATCGCGGGCAACTGGATTGGCGCGACGCTCTTCCACAAGAAGGGCTCGTCAATCACGCGTCCCATCATGCTCGTGGTCATCGTGCTCTTTGCCATCAAGCTCGCAAGTGATTTGTTTGGTGCGCTCTTGTAGGGCGGATTGTCCTATACTGCATCTGCACGTCGTCCTTTTGGCGGCATGATTGCAGTGAGCAAACACAAGAAGGAGCGTTCCATGGACGAGGTCTACGAGTTTCTCAAGGAAAAGGCACCCACGTATTACCTGGCAACGGTCGAGAACGGCGAGCCGCGTGTGCGTCCCTTCGGCACCGTCGACCTGTACGACGGCAAGCTGTATATCCAGACGGGCAAGTCCAAGAAGGTCTACCGGCAGATTGTGGATCATCCGCAGGTCGAGATATGTGCCTGTGTCGGCCCTGAGTGGCTGCGTCTTTCCGGCGAGCTCGTACCCGATGACAGTGTCGAGGCCAAGAAGCACATGCTCGACAACTATCCCGCGCTGCGTGGCATGTACGACGAGAACGACGACAACACCATCGTTCTGTACTTCAAGAACGCGACGGCGACCTTCGAGTCTCTGGCAGATGGCTCCAAGCGCACGGTAGGTTGGTAACGTAAAAAAAGGAGGGGGCGAGTGAGGAGGAGGGACCCTCACCCGCCCGGAGTGACGTGCTGGCTGGCAGGCCAACACCTGTGGCGCCTATGCTCTTGGGACGCTGCGCTCTTATATGCCCCAGACCGAGCGCACTTACATCTTCACGGCCGCCAAGCGTCCGTCGAGCATCGCATGTTTCAGGAAGGCGTTGTCGCCTCCGAGTGTCGAGCCGATTTCGTAGACCTCGGGCACGATCTGCACGAGTTGTTCGTAGAAGCTGGGGTCATGTTGTTCCGGAAGCATGACCATCACGCTATCGCAGGCAATTTCCTCGGCTTTCCCATCGACTTCGACAGTCACCGACTTCTTCTCGATGCGCAGCAGTTGCGAGTTATAGACGATGCGCACGCCATGCTCCTCGAACCACGGAACGAGGCGTACCTTGTACTTTTGGGGCACGAGGCCGCCAACGTCTTCGGTCTCGGCAAGGAGGACGACTTCCTTCCCGCGATGAGCCAAAAACGTCGCGCATTGGGCTCCCTCGGCGCCGGCACCCAGAATCACGATCTTCTTGCCGACGGGAAAGACCTTTTCGCTCATGGTCGCGAGCTTTCTGGGACCGAACATCTTCATGGGGATGGAGGCAAGCTTGGTCATTGCCGGTATCGTGAAGACGTTCTTTCGGTCGATGCCCTCGATGTCGGGAATGAAGTAGGGAGAGCTGTCTGCGAGCGCGACGATGTCCGGTTTCTCGCGTTTCACGAGGTCCAATGTCACTTCGGTCTTGAGCTTGACGGTGACGTTGGACTTCTCGATCATGGTGGTGAGGTAATCGAAAAGCGGCATGACGTCTTCGTCCTTGTCGCCCTTTATCATGGAGGCGAGCTTGATGCGGCCACCGAGTTCGCCCTTCTTCTCGTATATCGTCACGTCGAATCCACGTTCGGCGGCATCGAGCGCACATTGCATTCCCGCCGTGCCACCGCCGATCACCATGACCTTCTTGCTTGTCTCGACGGGTTTGAGCTCGAGTTCGCGTTCGCGTCCGAGCGCGGGGTTCACGCGGCAGATGCGAGGGGACGTGACGGGATCCTCGCAGCTCGCGCAGCGATTGCACCGGCGAATCTCGTCGGTACGACCCTCCTTGACCTTGTTGGCGAACTCGGGATCGGCCCAGAGGTAGCGCCCGTAGGCGATGATATCGGCATATCCCTCTCGCAGCACGCGCTCGCCCTTGACCTCGTCCATGCGGCCGACGCCGATGACCGGAACGTTAACGGCTTCCTTGACGGCTCGGATTCCCGGCATGAGGATGCCAAGATCGTTGAAATCCTCCATATAGGGTTCCATGAAGGATTCCGGATCGGGGTAGGGGAAGTAGTCGGGACAGTAGCGGAACGGGAGCTTGCCGTATCCATATCCCGATACGCTTATGTACTGGTAACCATAGGATTCGAGGGCCTTGGCATTCTTGACGGCGAGCTCGGGCGTGATGCCGCCCGAGACGAGCGGAGACCATTCCTGGCCGTTGATGCGCGTGCCTATGACGAAGTCCGGCCCGCATGCGTCGCGTACCATGTCATGAATCTCCTTCATGATGCGCGTGCGGCTCTCGGCCGTCTGGGGGCCGTACTCGTCATCGCGGTGGTTCCAAATGGGGCTGAGGAAGCTGTTGAGGAAGTAACCGTGGGCCGCGTGGATTTCCACGCCATCAAAACCGGCCTTCCATAAGCGTACGGCTGCATCGACGATGAGCTGGCGTTTCTCGATGAGCTCGTCGTGCGTGAGACCATGGGTCGCGAGTCCCTCGGGAGGAGGGGTGGGAAGGTCCTCTATTTCGAGCGTCGAGGCGCAGATGGGCCTGCCGCCGCCTTGCACGGGAGCGAGCGGACCGCCATGATGGAGCTGGCCGATCACGCGGCAATCGTACTTGTGCAGACGCTCGGCAAGCTCGGTGAGGCCCGAGATGAACCTGTCATCGTAGGCGCAGAGGTAGATGCCGCCACCTACCGGCGGCTCCCAGTTGATGCCGGCTATGTCGATGGCACCGACACCGCCCTTGGCCATGCTCTCGTATAGGTCAATGCCCGCGCTGCCATCGGCGGTACCATCGAGATTCCACCTCCATGTTGACTGAGGCGCCTTCATGATCCTGTTCTTCATCTTGAAGCTCGGGGCGATTTCGATGGGTGACATGAGATGTTCGAATTCTTGCATCATATCCTCTTTCGACGGCCAACACGGGACTATGCGTTCGTGCGGCTGTCATCATAGGGAGCGTGATAGGGGCATTCCAAGTACGCACTTTATTGTTAGCGCTTCTACGCAGCCTTCGATGAGATGACGGGGGACTTCCCATGTCTCCTCTTACTTTTAAGTGCGTAATTGTTTCGGCGTAATCCCGTTTCTAGAATCTTGGAAGAAGGCAGGACTACATGAAGGTGTCTAAGGAGAGTGGTCACACATGATTAGCAGAATGGGTCTCTTGAAGCGCAAAGAGGGCACGACGCAGGAAGAATTCAAGGATTACTGGCTCAACGTCCATGGTCCCATCGCCGCGGAGATGAAGAACCTGCGCCATTACTCTCAGCACGCGGTATGCGACAACGAGCATCGTCATCCCTTGGGCCAGGGTCCCATCATCATCGATGGCTATTCCGAGCTGCAGTTTGATAGCTATGGCGACATGGTCGAGGGCGTCATGTCGTTAGACGGCAAGGGTGCCGATGACGTTCCGAAGTTCGCCGACCCGCATAATCCCATTCTCGTTTGCGTGAAGAAGTTCGTGAAACACACTCCCAAATACTTGTTGAATGGCGACAAGCCGCTTATCAAGCGCGTGTCGTTCATGGGTCGAGCCGAGGGCGTGAGCGCCGAGGAGTGGATGTACCAGTGGTGGGACGTTCACACCGAAATGGTGCACACCATGCCGGGTTACGTTGGCTATGCGCAGAATCTCGTGATCGATCGCATCGTCAACGGCGTTTCCGTCCATTATGACGAGCTTCCTGTCGAGGGCGTCGTCGAGTTCTGGTTCGAGAACATGGATGCCTTCAACGAATGCTACGACTCTCCCGAGTTCAAGAGGACGTCGCAGCACGGCAGCGAGTTCATCGGTGCGATTAACACGTATCTTACCGAGGTACACGACATACTCTAGCTTGCCATTGCCAGATAGCGAACCTAGCTTGAAGTGTGGTGGTTTGGGCCGAGCTCGACGAGTCCGGCCCCATGTCGTTATAGACGGGGAAGGGCAGGCGTCGATGAGGACATATCTTCGGTCCTGTATCTACCACAAACCCCCTGGCTCTGTGATTGCTTTCAGGGGGGGGGCAATAATAATCTCCTTGCATCTCTATTGCGCAGGGATTCCGTGAGTGTCTTTGACCAGAGGCCGGTCGAGGTAATGGCGTGGCTCGGGAGGCGATTGTGATGGATCCTAACAG
>USOR01000099.1 GCA_900556425.1 uncultured Coriobacteriaceae bacterium | reverse complement strand
GGCGCTCCGAGGGCCTCATCACGCTCGAGACCCTGCCGACGCCCATCGAGATCCATGATGAACTTTCGCAGTACGTCATAGGCCAGGAGGACGCCAAGAAGGCGCTCTCCGTGGCCGTCTACAACCACTACAAGCGCGTCGCCCTGGGGCTTGGCTCTGACGATGACGAGGTCGAGCTCGCCAAGAGCAACATCATGCTGCTTGGCCCCACGGGCTGCGGCAAGACGCTGCTTGCCCAGACGCTCGCGCGCATCCTTGACGTGCCCTTTGCCATCGCCGATGCCACGGCACTCACCGAGGCTGGCTACGTGGGCGAGGACGTCGAGAACATCCTGCTCAAGCTTATCACTGCGGCAGATAATGACATCGATCGCGCTCAGGTGGGCATCGTCTACATCGACGAGATCGACAAGATCGCCCGCAAGGCCGAGAACCTCTCGATTACGCGCGATGTCTCGGGTGAGGGCGTGCAGCAGGCCCTCCTCAAGATCATCGAGGGCACTGACGCCGCCGTGCCGCCTACGGGCGGACGCAAGCATCCGCAGCAGGAGCTCATTCACATCGACACCACCAACATCCTGTTCATCTTGGGCGGTGCCTTCGTCGGTCTCGACAAGATCATCGGCGAGCGCATCGGCAAGCGCGGCGTGGGCTTCAATTCGGAAGTCGCCAAGCCGCATGCCGAAGAGTCGTCCGAGCTCCTTCAGAAGGTTCTTCCCGAAGACCTCAACAGCTTCGGCCTTATTCCGGAGTTTGTGGGCCGCATTCCCGTCATCACCTCCGTTCAGGAGCTTGGAGAGGATGACCTCGTCCGCATTTTGACCGAGCCCAAAAACGCGCTCGTCAAGCAGTACCAGCGCATGTTCAGCTTCGATAACGTCAAGCTCACCTTCGAGGAAGCTGCGCTGCATGCCATCGCGCAGCTGGCCATCGAGCGCGGCACGGGCGCTCGCGGCTTGCGCTCCATCTGCGAGAGTATCCTGCAGGACACGATGTACGAGCTGCCGAGCACCGATGACGTGGCCGAAGTCATCGTCACCGAAAATTGCGTGCGCGCGGATGAAGAACCTGAGGTCGTGCTGCGCGCGACGAGCCAATTCGTGGCATAAAAGACGACGAATATCAGATCAAGACAAAAGGATACGAACATGCCCGAGATGCCCAAGACCTATGACGTGGCGAGTGTCGAGGAGCGCATACTCCAGAAGTGGCTGGATGGCAAATACTACGCGCGCTCCAAGGGGGAGGGGGACCGTACGGTCGTCATTCCTCCGCCCAACGTGACGGGCATGCTGCACATGGGCCACGCGCTCGATGACACGATTCAGGACACCTATATTCGCTACAGCCGCATGAACGGCTACTCCACGCGCTGGATCCTGGGCACCGACCACGCGGGCATCGCCACGCAGACCAAGGTCGACAAGAAACTCAAGAGCGAAGGCATCTCGCGCCTCGAGATTGGCCGCGAGGCGTTCCTCGAGGAGTGCCAGAAATGGCGCGACGAGTACGGCGGCATCATCGTCGAGCAGATCAAGCGCATGGGTTGCTCCATCGATTTCGACGACGAGAAGTTCACGATGTCGCCGGAGTACGCGAAGGCCGTGCGCAAGGTCTTTTGCGATTGGTATCACGACGACCTCATCTATCGCGGCAAGCGCATCGTCAACTGGTGTCCGAGCTGCACGACGGCCATTTCGGATGACGAGGCCGAGTACCAGGACGAGAAGGGCCATCTGTGGCATCTGCGCTATCCGCTTGTCGAGCCGGTCGATGGCATCGAGTACATCACCGTTGCCACGACGCGTCCTGAGACGATGCTCGGCGATACGGGCATTGCCGTCTCGCCCGATGATCCGGACAAGCAGAAGTTCGTGGGCAAGATGGTCAGGCTTCCCATTGTCGACCGCGAGATCCCGATCTTCTCCGATTGGCATGTCGATGCGGGCTTTGGCACGGGCTTCGTCAAGGTGACGCCCGCGCATGACCCCAACGACTACGCCATGGGCCAGGCGCATGACCTCCCGCAGATCAACATCTTCGACGAGCATGCCGTCGTCGTCGATGGCTACGGCGAGTTCACGGGCATGACGCGCGATGAGTGCCGCGAGGCCGTCGTCGCGTGGTTCGAGGAGCACGACCTGCTCGATCACGTGGAAGACCACGAGCACTCCGTCATGCATTGCTACCGCTGCGACTCGACGCTCGAACCTTGGCTCTCCGAGCAGTGGTTCGTTGCCGTCGACAAGCTCAAGGGTCCCGCAACCGATGTCGTTGCCGATGGGCAGGTCACCTTCCATCCGCAGCGCTGGACGCAGACCTACATGACCTGGATGGAGAACCTCAAGGATTGGTGCATCTCGCGTCAGCTCTGGTGGGGTCATCGCATCCCCGTCTTCCATTGCGCAAAATGCGGTTGGGAAGATGCGCTCATGGAAGACACGGACGTCTGTCCCGTATGCGGCAGTCATGAGGTGCACCAGGAGGAGGACGTGCTCGACACGTGGTTCTCGAGCCAGCTGTGGACCTTTGCCACGCAGGGCTGGCCCGACCACCCCGAGGAGCTCGTCGGCCATCATCCCACCAAGGTGCTCGTGACCGCGCGTGACATCATTGCGCTGTGGGTCGCCCGCATGATCATGAGCTCGCTGTACTTCCTGGACGAGATTCCCTTCGAGGATGTCTTCATCTACGCCACCATCTTGGCCAAGGACGGAAGTCGCATGTCGAAGTCCAAGGGCAACGGCGTCGATCCGATGGACCTCATTGCCATGTACGGCGCCGATGCGATGCGCTTCAACCTGCTTACGCTCGTCACCAATAACCAGGATGTCAAGTTCGATGCCAACATCGACAAGAAGACCCATGAGCTCATCGATTCCCCGCGCACCGAAGCCGCGCGGTCCTTCGTCACCAAGATCTGGAACGCGGCACGCTTCGTCATGCTCAACATGGATGGTTACGAGCCGGGCGAGCCCCAGGCGGCGACGGCTGCCGATGCGTGGATTCTCTCGCGTCTGGCCAAGCTTACGGCATCCGTCACGGCCGGTATCGAGGAGTATCGCTTTGGTGACATCGCCCGTGAGCTCTACGCGTTCTTCTGGAACGAGTTCTGCGACTGGTACATCGAGCTGTGCAAGGCACGCCTCGCGCAGGAGGGCGAGGCTCGTCTGGCCGCGCAGCGCAATCTCGTCTTCGTGCTCGACAGCGCCCTGCGCCTGCTGCACCCGGTCATGCCCTTCGTCACCGAGGCCATTTGGGAGTACCTGCCCGTCGAGGACGATGCTCCGGCGCTCATGGTCGCCTCTTGGCCCGATGCGGGAGAGCTTTCGCGCTGGATCGACGATGAGGCCGAGCAGGCCATCCAGCTCGTCGTGCAGCTCGTCACCTCAGTGCGCGCCACGCGTGCTGCCTATGGCATTAGCCCACGCCAGGAGCTTGCCGTGGCCCTGCGCTTCGCGGATGACGATGAGAAGGCTGTCGCCGAGCGCACGCTCGTCGAGCAACAGCGCGATCTCATCATGGCGCTCGCCAAACTGTCGAGCCTTGATATTCTCGAGGCGGGCGCTCCGCGCCCTGCCGAGAGCGGCATCGATTTCGTGGGTGATATCGAGGTGTACACCGCGCTGTCCGGTTTGGTCGATTTTGCCGAGGAGCGCAAGAGGCTTGAGACGCGTCGCGCCAAGGCTCTCAAGGAGCTCGAGAAGCTCGACAAGAAGCTTGGCAACCAGAACTTCCTCGACAAAGCCGCACCCGAGGCCGTCGAGAAGGTCCGCACCGAGCACGCCGAGCTCACCCAAGAGCTCAAGCTCATCAAGGCGCAGCTCGAGGAGTAGCAACAGTTTCGAAAGGGGATGGCCGTGAAGAAGATCCTGTATGTGGATGCCTGCGTCAATCGTGACACCTCGCGCACCGAGCGGCTCGCCCAGGCGCTTCTCGAGCGTCTGGATGGTCCGGATGTCGAGATCGAGACGCTCGTGCTCGAGGATGAGAAGAGCCTGCTGCCCCTCACGGGCGAGCTTTCCAATGAGCGCATGACGTGGTCAAAGGCCGGTGATTTCGATCACCCCGTCTTCGATTACGCGAAGCAGTTTGCCGAGGTCGACGAGGTCGTCTTCGCGGCACCGTACTGGGACTTCTCGTTCCCCGCTCTGTTGAAGATCTACTTCGAGTTGCTTTGTGCCCAAGGCGTGACCTTCGTATACAGCCCCGAGGGCATTCCCACGGGCATGTGCAATGCCAAGCGCGCGTATTTCGTCACGACCGTCGGTGGATACAGTGGTGACTGGGACTATGGCTATGATCAGGTCAAGGCCCTGTGCCAGCTCTACTTTGGCATCGAGGACGTGCGTTGCTTCAGGGCCGAGGGACTCGACATCATCACGAATGACCCCGAAGCCATCATGACCGAAGCGCTCGAGGAGCTTGCCCGCGCCCAGCTCTAGGAGATGGCATGGACGATTACGCCAATCTTGATTACGATCGCGCGCAACGCTGCGGTTTTCCCGAGGTCATCTACGGGGCAAGCAAGACTCCCGAGCAAATCTGCGCCATCGCCGAGCAGCTGCTCGAACGTCATGGTGTCGTCGTTGCGACGCGTGTAAGCGCCCAGGCGGCCGAT
>USOR01000098.1 GCA_900556425.1 uncultured Coriobacteriaceae bacterium | reverse complement strand
CGCGGGCGACTGCATGGTATGGTACGCCTCCAGTCCCGTCATGCCTTCGCGGGCAAAACGCGCAATGAGGTCAACGATGCGATAGCGTGCGTGATGGGCCACGAAGGAGCATCCACCCGCCTCGGCAATGAGCCGCATGGCCTCAATCGTCTCGGGATAGACAGCATCGATGTAGCAGGGTGACGAGGAACCAAGCAACCGCCTGAAGGCATCGTCGACGCTTGAGACACACCCACGCTGCAGGAGCAAACGTGCGAGAAGCGGCCTATTCGGTGTTTCCTCTGATGTCAGGAGGTCCTCGGCGCATACGGGATATCCCTGGTCATGAAGCAAATCGGCCATCTTGCAGACACGTTCGGCGCGCCTGCGACGATTCTCGTCGAGAAAGCCAGCGAGTGTGGAGCTGTTTGCATCGACAAAGTAGCCGAGCATGTGTACGGCGCGTCCCGCGTGCCGTGTCGTGATTTCGACGCCAGGAACGAAATCGACATCGTGCATGGCACACGACAGCCTGGCATCCTCAAGGGCAGCCAGGCTGTCATGATCGGTGATGGAAATGGCATGCAGACCTTCGGTCCGGGCTGCTAGATCGGCGATATGGACAGCATCGAGCGTTCCGTCAGATGCGGACGAGTGCATATGCAGATCCGCAAAGACCACGCGGCGCCCCTAGACGAGCGTTACTTCGTCTACGCTCTCCTCGACCTCGACGATATCGTCAGAGTAATGCGGGTGAACTGCGAATCGAATGCCCGTGCGCGTATCACCGTTTATCTCGAGTTCGACGAAGGAGGGAACGCAGGCAACGTCAATGCCGCTCGGTGCGAGATACCCACGCGCGATGGCAATCGCCTTGACGGCCTGGTTGACCGCACCGGCGCCAATCGATTGTATACGTACGGGGTTCCCGTCTTTGATAAGACCGGCAATCGCGCCGGCAACAGAAGCGGGGGAAGACTTGCTTGAAACCTTCAGAAAATCCATGGTGTGTCCCTAGTGCGTGTGTTCTTCATTAGTACAGTGTTTAAGCTTTCAGCGAGAGGATTATAAACCATACGGAACACGAGATTGACTAGGATTGCAGAAATAAGTGACTAGAAAATGAAATGATTTTGAAGGTCAAAATATCTTAGACAATTGGCAGAGATATGACGGATGTATATATCCCTGCCAATTCAACGCAGCAAGCCCATCGTATACGTAAAAACGTTTAATCCAAGAGTTTCTGAGCAGCGCTAGAAAGCTCCAATAGAAGCCGTTCTGCCTGGTCACGAGTGTTTGCCTTACTAAAGACATATGCTTTTATCTTCGGTTCAGTACCACTGGGACGGATGATGATACGCACACCATCACCAAGGTCGAAGGAGATGACGTTTGCATCGGGAAGGATCTGATGCTCGTCAGGATTTCCGTTTATCTTGGTCATAGGAGCGCCATCCGCATAGTCCAAGATACTCATGACAGGTAAGCCAGCGATAACTTGTGGAGGATTTGTGCGCAAGCCGTCCATTATCGCCTCCATTTTGGCGGCGCCGGAGCTTCCCGGATAGGACATGTTGATGGTCTTGTTGAGATAATAGCCATAGCGCTCGTAGAGAGATTCAATGGCCTCGACCAAATCGATTCCCTCGTTCTTATACATTTGCGCCATCTCGCATATGAGCATGGAGGCGCTGATGGCATCCTTGTCACGCACATAGGTACCGGACATGTAGCCGTACGACTCCTCGAAACCGAACATGAACCTATCAGCCTCGTTCTGTCCGAGCAAAGCGATCTGGCCGCCGATGTACTTGAACCCTGTCAACACACGCCTGAGTTCGAAACCATAATATGCAGCCTGGGCATCAGGCATGAGCGTGGAGACGATGGTCGTCACGACGAGCTTTTCCGAAAGATCCTCTCCCCTTTCGGAGAGACGCTTGGCGATGTAGTCGATGAGCAGGACGCCGACTTCGTTGCCCGTCAGAAGCTCATATGCACCATCATGCAAAACAGCAATGCCCACACGATCTGCATCCGGATCCGTGGCAAGCAATATGTCGGGATTGACGCGCTCGCAAAGCCTAAGCCCAAGCTCAAGCGCCGCACGATCCTCTGGATTGGGGTACGGACAAGTCGTGAAGTCACCGTCAGGATCCCTCTGCTCGTCAACGACGCTCACATCATCAAGGCCCACACGCTTGAGGATGCGCGTCACGCACTCAAGGCCCGTGCCGTTGAGCGGAGTGTATACGATTTTGAGCTTGTCGATAGCGACGGCGTCCTTTGGCTTGACAGATTGAGCGGCGACCTCATCGAGAAAGCGGTCGACGACACAGGTGTCAACCCACTTGATAAGACCAGCCGCAACCGCTTCGTCGAAATCCATGCGCTTGACATCGTTGAAGAAATCGAGGCCGTCGATATCAGCTTGAATCTCGACCGCAGCCTGCGATGCAATCTGGCAACCGTCTTCGCCATAGACCTTGTAGCCGTTGTAAGCCGCCGGATTATGACTTGCCGTTACATTGATGCCCGCGCTGCAGTGCAGGTCGCGCACGGTGAAGGAGAGGACGGGCGTGGGCTGGATAGCGCGATACACGTGCGCGACGATGCCATTTGCCGCAAGCACGCAAGCCGCGGCGGAGACGAACTCCTCGCCCATGTTGCGACTATCGCGAGCAATGGCGACGCTCGGATTCTCGTAATGCGCGTTGAGATAGTCGGCAAGGCCCTGAGTCGCCTTTCCGACGGTGTAGACGTTCATGCGATTGGGGCCAAGCCCGATGATACCGCGCAGGCCGGCCGTGCCAAACGCGAGCTCGCGGTAGAACGCGTCATGCAGCTCTTCTATCGACTCGGCTTGTTCGCGAAGCTGTTCGGCCTCCTGGGCAGAGACATGCTCCAGCCAGCGCTCGTATTGCTCTTTCTCGGTACTCATGGACTACAGCTCCTTATCAAAGGGAAACTTGACGTTAATCGCATCCTTGCCAACGCGAATTATAGGCTCCTCGCTGAGTTCGATGTAGTAGCGATGTGCGATTGTCGCAAAAGCTTTCTCGAGTTCACGTGAGAAGGCGGACAGGTCATCCGTCGAGAGTTTGAGACCCCGTCGGTCCTGATAGAGGTCGATGGGTTGCCCCTGGCCTTGCGAGGAACGCTGCTGCGGGACGAGGCGATCAAGCAGGGGGACAAGCGTTGCGATCTGGCCAGCGAGGATACGATGCGCCGTGCGCTCCGACATCTCGAGCCCGAGATCACCACAGATGGCGGCGAGCTCGGCAGCGTCACCGGCAATGGCAGGCCTGAGGGTGACAGGTAGCCTTTCGATATCATTGCAGAACAGCAAGTGCGTGTCCCTGACTTGAGCCCGACCGCGCTTGATGAGCGTGGCGACGATCTCGGCGGGAGACCCGATGAAGACGTCGATGGAATCCCGCACGTCAAGAGCAAACTCGACGAGCGTGCGATTGACGTTATGCGGACCGGAAATGACGGCGAGCTTTCCTTCCTCGTCGGTGCCGATGACGGGCAGTGACGATTGGTCGGTCTTCTCGTCAAGGGACTCAAGGTCAATGCGGATGGCAAGAGATGAGCCCAGCTCTGGTGCCGATGCGACAACGTGTGCGTCGGCGGCATTTGATTTGATCGAGTACAGCGCCATACCGCGACCATGTACGCCCCAGGTGTCCATGACCATGGTCTCGAGCTTCGAGGTGACACGCGGCTCGAATATGCGCTCGTGCATGTCGGCAGGGATGCCGTCACCGTCATCGAGGAAAACGAGCGTCTTGAGAGCGCCCTCACGACTCGTGGCCACGTATATGGCGCTCGCATGCGCATCGCGAGCGTTGCGTAGCATCTCGATGACGATGTCCTCGACGCAGCGTATGTCGTGCTTGGCCTGCCGCCGCTCCGCCTCGGCGGTCTTGAGACGCACAAAGCCGTCACCGAGGTTTTCCTCGATGGCGAGATGGTCATCACCCGAAACGGATGCAATGAACCCGATCAGATCGTCATCAGACATTCGTCCTCCACATGCGCAGCGGGCCATGAAGCACATACTCCATGGCCCGCTTTGGTCACAAACGTGCTCATCTGGTTATTTGGCGAGCGCCTCGGAACGGGACTCGCGAATCACGACAACGTGAATCTGACCAGGGTACTGCATCTCGTCCTCAATTTGCTTGGCGATGTCATGCGCGAGGACGGTCGACTTTGCATCGTCGATGGAATCGGGCTGCACCATGACGCGAACCTCACGTCCAGCCTGCATGGCATAGGTCCGCTCGACACCCTCATGCGAGTTGGCGATCTCCTCGAGCTTTTCGAGGCGCTTGATGTAATTCTCATAGCTCTCGCGGCGTGCGCCCGGACGGGCGGCACTTACGGCATCGGCAGCCTGGATAATGACGGCAAGCACGGTAGAAGGCTCGACGTCGGCATGATGAGCCTCGATGGCATGCACGATGGCGGGATTCTCGCCATAACGGCGAGCGAGATCCGCACCGATGACGGCATGCGATCCCTCTACCTCGTGATCAACGGCCTTGCCAAGGTCATGCAGCAAACCCGCACGCTTGGCAATAATGGGGTCAAGGCCGAGCTCGCTTGCGATGGCGCCGGAAAGCGTCGCGACTTCGAGAGAATGCTGCA
>USOR01000097.1 GCA_900556425.1 uncultured Coriobacteriaceae bacterium | reverse complement strand
GACATCGCCGTCTTCTTGACCTGCTGCGTGCGTGAAAAGGCCGAGTTGCGTCTTATGGGACAGGTCGCATCGATCAAGAACGTTCCTAGCGCACATGAGGCCAAACGCATCATCGCCGTGGGAGGATGCATCGGACAGCTCGAGGGCGCATCACTGCGCGACGAGCTATCTCACGTGGATATCGTCTTCGGGACGCATAACCTCGGGCATCTCGTCGATTTGATTCAGCGACGCCTTGTGACGGGTGAGCCGCAGGTCGAGACAATCGACGTGAACGACGGCTTCTCGAGCGATTTGCCCGTGCGTCGCGAGAAGCCATGGCATGCCTGGGTCCCCATCATGACCGGCTGCGACAACTTCTGCAGCTATTGCATCGTGCCCTACGTACGTGGCCGCGAGATGTCACGCCCGCTCGACGACGTTGCAGCCGAGCTTGCCCTGCTTGCCGACGAAGGCATACGCGAGGTGACTTTGCTTGGTCAAAACGTCAACTCGTATGGGCGTGATCTTTACGGCACACCGCGCTTTGCCGAGGTACTTTCGTTGGCGGGGGAGTCGGGTGTTGATCGGATACGCTTCGTGACGAGCCATCCCAAGGACCTGCTTCCAGAGACCATCGAGGCCATGGCAACGTATCCCAATATCATGCCGCAGCTCCATCTGCCGCTGCAATCCGGCTCAAACCGCATTCTACATGCCATGAACCGCTCATATACCGTCGAGCATTATCTTGACCTCGTGCGCGATCTGCGCACAGCCTGTCCCGATATCTCGCTTTCCACGGACATCATCATCGGTTTTCCGGGCGAGACCGAAGAGGACTTCGCTGCTACCCTCGACGTTGTCAGGGAAGTCGGCTATGGGCAGATGTTCCGCTTCATCTACTCGAAACGTCCGGGGACGCCGGCGGCAACGATGCCCGATGACACGCCGCGCGAGGTCTTGCAGGAGCGCTTCGAGCGCCTTGAGGAGCTTGCCCAGGCAAGCTCGCTTGCGGAGAACAGGCGCGAGGTCGGTCATACCCTGCCTGTGCTCGTGGATGCGAGTTCGCGGCGTGATGCTGGCGTTCTGGCGGGAAAGAGTCCTAAACTTCAGACCGTGCATGCGCCACTTGCGGATGGCATGCACATCGAAGACGTCATCGGGCAAATCGTTGATGTCCGCATTGACGATGCGACGACAAACTACCTGCAAGGAACAGTTGTCTGATGTCGAATTACCGCGATAAGGTCGTATGTATCCAGGGGGCGACTGCCTCGGGAAAATCCGAACTTGCCGAGCGCATCGCCACAATCCTTGGCGGAGAGATCATCTCGGCAGACTCCATGCAGATCTATCGCGGCATGGATATCGGAACAGCCAAGGTGCCAGCATCCGAGCGTGCGGTCGCCTATCACTGCATCGACATTCTCGATCCCGGAGAACCCTATTCCGCCGCCTTGTTTCAGCATGACGCACGTGCCGCCATCGAGGACATACGCTTGCGTCGACGTCTACCCATCATTTGCGGAGGTACTGGCTTTTACGTACGTGCCGCTCTTGACGACATGGACTTTGCTCCGGGGGATGCGGAGAATCCCGTTCGGCTGAAATACATGCACATGCTCGAGGAGCTCGGCAGCGATGGCCTTCATGAGCTGCTCGGGCAACGAGACCCCGAAAGCGCCGCGCTCATCCATCCCCATAACGTGCGACGTGTCATTCGGGCGTTCGAAATGCTCGAGGAAGGGGAGAGCTATGCCGAACGCAAGCGGGCCTTTGCCACGCTGCCTGCCTGCATACCGAGCATCAAGTTAGCCCTCGACGTCGAACGACAGACGCTTTATGAACGTATCGACAAACGTGTCGATGTCATGATCGAGAGCGGTCTTGTCGACGAGGTGCGACACTTGCTCGATGAGGGCTTTCGTGATGGCCTCACGGCTCCGCAGGCCATTGGCTACAAGGAAATCGTCGCGTACTTGGAGGACGACATCACGCTCGATGAGGCCATCGCCCAGGTCAAGCAGGCAACGCGACGCTATGCCAAACGCCAGCTCTCCTGGCTGCGACGCGACTCCGAAATCATATGGTTACATGCCGATGAGGGGATTACTGATACACTGGTACAACGTACGATAGACGAGATTGAAGGGGCTGCCCGAACATGAGATACGATTTTGCGAAGCTCAACGGCCTTGGCAATGACTTTGTCATGATTGAGGACCTGGATGACAAGATTACTCTCACCCCAGACCAGGTTGCGGCAGTTTGCGATAGGCATTTCGGCGTCGGTGCCGATGGTGTGATTATCGTCAAGCCCTCTCCACGGCCAGAGTGCGCCGCATACATGGATTACTACAACTCCGATGGCACCAAGGCGCAAATGTGCGGCAACGGCGTGCGTTGCTTCGCGAAGTTCCTCGTTGACCGCAATATCATCGATTCGCAGGCAGGGAACTTCATCGCCGATACGCTTGCCGGCCCCAAGCCCATCAGCTTCACGCTCGATGATAACGGCAAGCTTGCCTGTGCCACCGTCGACATGGGCGCTCCCATACTCGAGCCGCTTGAAGTTCCGACGACCTTTGGTGGCACCGAGACGCCGTTCGGGCGTGTTGCATGTGATGCGGAGTTCTATCTTGATGGACGCATGCTGCGCTTCACCTGCGTTTCGATGGGCAATCCCCATGCCGTAACCTTCGTTGACAAGAGAGATCTCGAGCTCGTCAACTCGCTTGGTCCCCTTGTCGAGACCTGCGAGGCCTTTCCCGAAGGTACGAACGTCGAATTCGCGTGGGTCGATGGCGATACCATTCACATGCGCGTGTGGGAACGTGGTTGTGGTGAAACGCTTGCCTGTGGCACGGGAGCTTGTGCGACGGCTGTCGCAGCGCACATATGCGGTCACACGCCGCGAAAGGTCACGCTCGAACTCATTGGTGGTACCTTGCAGATCGAGTGGCGCGAAAGCGATGGTCACGTCATGATGACCGGTCCAGCCGCCGAAAGCTTTACCGGTAGCTTCGAGCTCTAGGTCCACGCTCGTATGCCGCGTCCGAAGTTCGAAGTTGTCACCGAGGAGCTGCCCGAGCGGGCCATACTCGTCGGTATCGATCGCGGAGACCCCGACTGGCCATTAGCCGAGTCCATGGCCGAGCTCGAGCGCCTCGTTCAGACGGCGGGTGCCGAGGTCGTGCATACGATGTCCCAGAAGCTCGATGCGCCCAATCCGCGCACCTTCATCGGGGCTGGCAAGGCCGAGGAGCTCGCAGAATGCGTACATGCGCTCCGTGCCGACGTCGTTATACTCGACGACGAGCTTTCGCCCTCCCAGCAAAGCAATCTCGAGCGCATCGTCGGGAAACCCGTCAAGGTTATCGATCGAACGGCGCTCATACTTGATATCTTCGCCCTGCATGCAACAAGTCGCGAAGGTCGTCTGCAGGTCAAGCTCGCCCAGAACCAATACCTCTATCCGCGTCTGCGTGGCATGTGGAGCCATCTGGCTGCACATCGCATGGGCGGCGGCGTCGGTTCACGCTTCGGCGAGGGCGAGTCCCAACTCGAAGTTGACAGACGTCTCGTGCGCAAGCGAATCGGACGCATACGTCGCGAGCTCGCCAATCTCGAGAGCAGCAGGAACACGCAGCGCAAGCATCGCAAACAATCCGGTGTTTTTCGCGTTGCCCTGGCTGGCTATACCAACGCCGGCAAATCGAGCCTCATGAATGCTCTTACGGGTTCCGACGTGCTTGCATATGACAAGCTGTTTGCGACACTCGACTCGACGACGCGCGTACTCGACTTACCCGGTGCCAGTAAGGTAACGTTGACTGACACCGTCGGCTTTATCCAGAAGCTTCCGCACAATCTCGTTGAAGCATTTCATTCGACGCTCGATGAAGTGCGCGAGGCCGACCTCGTTCTGCTTACGGTGGATGCCGCTTCAACGCAGCGCGACGCCCAGCTCAAGGCCGTCAAAGACGTACTCGGCCAGATCGGCGCATCTGATATTCCTCGACTCACGGTTTTCAACAAGATAGATTTGCTCGAGCATGAGCGCAGCGAGGAGCTCGGGCACTTGCGGGACCTCTATCCCGAAGCCGTATTCCTCTCTGCCAAGACAGGTGCGGGGATGAGTGACTTGCGCGCCAGACTCGAGACAGAACTCGAGAGCCGTTATGCATCCATGCACGTATGCATACCCTATGACCAGGGACGATATGTCACCATTGCACATGAGCAAGCGTGCGTAAATCATGAAAGCTATGAGGCGGATGGAATCTGCCTCGAAGTGTGCCTGCCCGCGTCGCTCGTGAGCCAGTTCAAGCAGTTTGAAATTGCATAGGGACTAATAGCTCCGGAACAAACCGGTAACAACGCCGAGGATCTGCGCATCGCGCGTGAAGATTGGCTCCATGGCATCATTGTGCGGCTGCAGACGTATGCAATCCTTTTCCTTGTAGTAGGTCTTGACCGTGGCGCCATCATCAATCATCGCGACGACGATATCCCCGTTATTAGCCGT
Organism: uncultured Coriobacteriaceae bacterium; assembly: GCA_900556425.1. Taxonomy (GTDB): domain Bacteria; phylum Actinomycetota; class Coriobacteriia; order Coriobacteriales; family QAMH01; genus QAMH01. The sequence goes on along the minus strand of USOR01000097.1, from coordinate 163 downwards.
GTTCTGCTCGCGCACGAGGAGCGTGTCGCCATCGAAGATACCAGCATTGATCATGGAGTCGCCGTGCACCGTGAGCAAAAACGAATTGCGGTCGCCGAAGAGCGAGGTGGGCAGCGGAACCTCCTCTTCTATGTTTTGCTCGGCAAGAATGGGCGTGCCTGCG
>USOR01000096.1 GCA_900556425.1 uncultured Coriobacteriaceae bacterium | reverse complement strand
TGCCCCTTGCGGCATCGATACCATGGTCGCCGACGGCGGCAACTCCGTCACCATCGATGGCAAGCTCATCTCCATCGAGGGCATGCCACTCGAACCCTCACGGACTTTCGTCCATCGTCTCGATGATGAAGGATGGGCCTGGGCCGTCAACTGCGAAAACGCGCGCACCTGCCTGACCCGTGACGAGCGCTACGCGAGCCTCGTCACGCATCTCTACTACACGCCCGTCGTCGATCCTGCACTCGATATCGATACGGTTGACCCCATCTACAAGATCTTCGTCCCTTGCAAGAGAGGCGAGGAGCAAGCCATCGACTTTACGGGCGTGACCTGGGCGCGCTATTCCGATGAGCTTATCTACATCGAACCAACGGACAAATCACGCGGCATACGAAAGATGATGAAGTTGCTCGATGCGCCCATCGAAGACGTCATCGTCTTTGGCGACGGCACCAATGACATCGACATGTTTCGCCCCGAATGGACCAGCGTTGCCATGGGCAACGCCGTGCCCGAGCTCAAGGAGCGTGCCGACCTCGTGACAAGCAGCGTCGATGACGACGGCATCTGGAACGCCTGCGTGAAGCTGGGGCTCATCAAAGGATGAGGCAAAGGATGAGGGCATGCGCCAGCTATTGTGATTATGTCGCCGGCTCGGCCTCGGGAAGGGCATTATCCGACGTGTCGGGCAGTGCCTGCTGGCCGCGTGGGCGAATGATCGGAGCGCCCTCGCCCCTGATGTAATCGCCGGTGATGACCACCGAGCCGATCGTGTCATCCTTGGGAACCTCGTACATGATGTCAAGCATGAAGCGTTCGATGATGGCGCGCAGGGCACGTGCACCCGTATCCTGCTCGAGAGCCAGGCGGGCGATCTCGTGCAAGGCGGAGTCGTCAAACTCGAGCTCAACATCATCGAAGGCCATGAGAGCCTGATATTGCTTGATGATGGCGTCATGCGGCTTGACGAGAATATCGAAGAGCATCTGCTCGTCGAGAGCCTCCATCGTGCACAGGATGGGCAGACGACCGAGGAACTCCGGAATGAGACCGTACTCCTTGAGGTCTTCGACCTTGACGCTCTTGAGAATGTCACGGTCCTCGTCGTAATTCTCGCGCACGGCGGAGCCAAAGCCCACGCCCGCGCTCTTGTTGAGGCGCTTCTTGATGATGTCGTCCAGACCGGGGAAGGCGCCGCCGCAGATGAAGAGGATGTTGCTCGTGTCGATGGTGGCGTTCTGCGAGAAGGGCGTCTTCATGCCACCCGAAAGCGGCACCTCCATCGTCGTGCCCTCAAGCACCTTGAGCAGACCCTGCTGGACGGATTCGCCGCCGATATCACGACCACCGCCCGTGCCCTCGGGACCGCCATTGCGCTTGGCGATCTTGTCGATCTCGTCAATGTAGACGATGCCATGCTCGGCACGCTCGATATCGCCCTCGGCTGCGGTGATGAGCTTGGTGATGATGCTCTCGATGTCATCACCGACGTAACCGGCCTGGGTAAGCGTGGTCGCATCCGCGATGGCCAGCGGCACATCGAGCAGATTGGCGAGCGTCTTGATGATGTAGGTCTTGCCCGTGCCCGTGGGGCCGAGCATGAGGATGTTGCTCTTGTCGATCTGAACATCGCTCTTTTGCGTCGCGTCATAGCGCTTGTAGTGGTTGTATGTCGACACGGCCACGATCTTCTTCGCGAGCTCCTGTCCGACGACGTACTCGTCGATCTGGGCCTTGAGTTCGTGCGGCTTGGGGACGGGTGCCATGATGGGCTCGCCCTCCTTGCGCTTGGGCTGCTGCACGGGCGCGCCCATGCCAAAGGGGCTGCCGCTGCCGCTGCCCGTGAAAAAGCCAATGGGGCTCCAACCGCCAAAGGGGCCATTGTTGGCATTGTCGTTGGAGTTCTCGCCATCGACGGGCTCGCCGTCGACTTCCTCGATCTGGTTGCCCTGCTCGTCGGTAGTCGTGCGCGTGGGCTTGTTGTCATCGGTGTTCTGTCCCGGCATGGTAAACCCAAAGAGCTGCGACATCTTGTTGACCTCGCGCTCGAGGCAGGCGGGGCATACGGGCGTATTGGGAGGCAGCGTCACAAGCGCGCCGCCGGCTTCCTCTTCGGTCTTGCCGCAGAAGCTGCAGCGCCTATTTGAGTTGCCGGTCGTGGTATCGGACATGAAATGGTCCCTTCATCGTGCGGCTTGCGTGCACCCGCAATTGAAAACATGGCGACTATATTGCCCCATTTATCCTGCGACTACCAAGATGGACAATGAACCGTTACCGATGGGTTGCCCGGAGACGTGTGCAAGAGGGGCAACCAGACAAAAGCGCCCCGGCGCCGATTGTCTGGTTGCCCCGTTTCCCGCATGGCTAGCTATTCGACGACTTCTTGGATGACGAACTCGAAGACGAGGATGACTTCGACCCACCGTTTGAGCTGTCTTGAAGCGTGACCTTTGCCGAAGCGGGCGGTGTATAGCCCTCGGTATAGGGACTTCCGTGAAGCGCCGAGTACGAGGTGTACGCGTACACGGGACCATCGACGTAATTGCTGTTCACGTTATCGTCGTTGAACTCGGAATTGAAGTTGTCGAGATTCTCGAACAGGGACTTGCCCTCCTTGTAGTTCTGGTCCATCACCGCGAAGACATCCTGGTACATGACCGCCTGCCAATCGCCATTGATGGTAGAGGCGCCAATGGGCAGCTGGGCGGATTCCATTGACTCGACATCCATGCCCTTCATGTTCATGGCAAGCGAGATGATCCTGTCGACGCTCATGTTCGTCTCGACGCATTTGGAGAGGCTCTCGATGAGGGCGGGCATCCTGGTGATGTCCTGGGCGAGTACCTCCTTGGCAATGGCCTTGATGAGATTGCGCTGGTTGAGCGTGCGCTGATAATCGCCCATCGCGTAGGCGCCTTGGTCGATGGGCCATCCGTGACGGCAGCGTGCGAGCACGAGCGCCTGCTCGCCGTTGAGACGAACCGCATCGCCCGCGGGAAGGATGATGTCCGGTTCGCTCTCGTCCATGTTGTAGTCAGCCGTTCCCTCGGGAACTTCGACGGTGACGCCCCCGAGCGTATCAACCAAGTCGAGGAAGCCCTGGAAATAGACGATCGCGTAATAGTTGATTTTGATGTCGAGCATCTTGTTGAGCGTACTCACGAGCAGGTTATAGCCACCGTACTCGATGACGGAGTTGATTTTGCCGTAGCCATGACCGTCGATCTTGACGCGCAGGTCTCGGGGTATGGAGAGGATGCTGACCTTCTGCGCCTTCTCGTCGACACGAGCAACCATGATCGAATCCGAACGCTCGCCATCGTTGTACTCATCTACAGGCTCCCACCCCTCGCGGGCGTCGCTGCCCATGAGGAGGACGTAATATGGCTCGTCCGCCGCGGGAGCAGCGAGGTTGGTGATGTCCTGGTTGCCCTTGATGTTGTTGGCGATGTTGTTGTACCACAGGCCGACGGCAATGCCTCCACACGCGAGGATGACGGCGAGCGCGATGACAATGCCAAGGGCAATCTTCTTGCCCCGCGACATACCGCGCTTGCGTCCCACGTACTTGGTGGGAGCATAATCCGCCGTGGCGCCTGCCGCCTGCGTGCGACCACGTCGCCTCGCATCGGCATGGCTTTGCACGCGTGCCTGATCCGCTTGGTTCTGTGCGCTCATGCGCCGATGCGCGTTTGAGTACGCAGATGCGGATGCTTGCCGTGAACGGCGTGCGCCTGCCTGCGAACCCTGGCGGCTGTTGGAACGTGTACTGGAATGCTGTGCCCTCGAGCGAGACCCCTCGCGGGAATCGCCGTGGATGGGCTCTTGCGATGCATGGCGGGAACTGCCCGGCTGGGCGCTGTATCGAGCGCTTCGCTGAGCGCCAGGTTGAGGTCTTCTGCCTGTCCCGGGGCGACGACTGTCACGTGCGCCATACCTGTTTCTATTGCCGTTGGCGCGGTTCCGATTGGATCGGCGGTCCTCTCCCATAAACCCCTCGTTTGATCGGGAACACGTTCGAGCCCGCATGCGAAAAGCCATGCCGGGCATGTTTGGCTCCGTATCCTAGCACTTATCCCAAACGGAACCTATTAAAGTTGCAAAATGTCCACAGAAGCGGCTGATGGAAGGACTATTCACCCAGCTGCTCGGAGTAGTCGAGCCATGCGTCCTCAAGCGCCGAAAGCTCGGATTCAAGCTGCGAAATCTTGGCCTGCTGCTCGCCAAGGGCGACGTAATCCGTCCCATCCATCTCAAGCAGCTCCTCGCGGGCACGCTCGAGCTTGCTGCGCACGCTACCCATCTTGCGCTCGGTCGAGGTGCGCTTCTTGCGCAGCTCGCGCAACTCACGCTGCACGGGCACCGCTTTGCCGCTGCCGGCAGAGGCGGACGGTGCGGGTGCCGCTGCCTGGCTCGCCTGCTCCCTGCGCTCGAGCTCCTCCAAATATCCGTCAACGCCACGTGGCATATGGATGAGCTCGCCGTCGATGAGGGCGTACTGGTCATCGGTGACGCGCTCGACCAGATAGCGGTCATGGCTCACGATGAGCAGCGTGCCGGGCCACGAATCAAGCAGGGTCTCGAGCTGGGCGAGCATGTCGGTATCGAGGTCGTTTCCGGGCTCGTCGAGGATGAGCACATCCGGGCTGAGCGAAACCGCTCCGGCCAGCGCCAGAAGATGCGTCTGCCCGCCCGACAG
>USOR01000095.1 GCA_900556425.1 uncultured Coriobacteriaceae bacterium | reverse complement strand
AGCAGGGTCTCGAGCTGGGCGAGCATGTCGGTATCGAGGTCGTTACCCGGCTCGTCGAGTATGAGCACGTTGGGGCGGTCAAGCAGGATGAGCATGAGCTGCAGGCGGCGCTTCTGCCCGCCGGACAGGTCGCGCACCGGGCAGCTGAGCTGGTCTGCCTCGAAGCCCAGCTCCTCGAGCAGCTGCATGGGAGACATGGTCTTGCCGTCAGCCATCTCGACGTAAATCTTGTGGCGGTTGCATACTTCGCGTACGCGATCATCGCCAAGCTCGTCAAGCTCGCTCAGTTGCTGAGTGAGCACGGCGAACTTCACCGTCTGGCCAATCTCGACACGGCCGCGATTGGGATGAATCTTGCCCTCGATCAACTTGAGCAAGGTCGTCTTTCCTGCGCCGTTGGCGCCAAGAATCGCAATGCGCTCCCCTGCCCCGATGTTCCACTCGAGCGGTTTGATAATCTCCTTGCCGCCAAGCTCGACGTTTGCGTCACGCACATGGATGACCTTCTTGCCCAGGCGCGACATGGCCGTGCGACGCAGCTCCACCTTTTTGCGCAGCGGCGGCTCATCGGCGATAAGCGCTTCGGCTGCCTCGACGCGAAAGCGCGGCTTGGTCGAGCGTGCCGGTGCGCCACGAGCGAGCCAGGCAAGCTCGCGTCTCAGGATGTTCTTGCGCTTGGCCTCGGCAACGCGTGCCTGGCGTTGTCGCTCCACGCGCTGCATGATGTACGCGGAATAACCGCCCTCGAAGGGCGTGACGACGCAATCGTGCACCTCCCACATGTTGAGGCAGACCTCATCGAGAAACCAGCGATCGTGCGTGACGAGAAGCAACGCTCCCTCGTTATCGCGCCAGCGTGTCTTGAGATGTTCGGCCAGCCAGTGGATGCCCTCGATGTCCAGGTGGTTGGTGGGCTCGTCCATCATGAGCACATCGTAATCCCCGATGAGAACGCGGGCCAGGTCGACGCGACGGCGCTGCCCACCCGACAGCGTGCCGATCTTCGCATTCCAATCGAGATCGCTCACGAGATGCGCGAGAATCGTGCGGACACGTGCGTCTCCCGCCCATTCGTATTCGGGACGATCACCAACGATGGCATGCCCCACGACGTCGTCGTCATCGAGCGCGTCCTTTTGCGCGAGCATGCCAACCGTGACGTTGCCCGTGCGCACGACGCCTGCCAGAAGCTTGAGCAACGTGGACTTGCCATCGCCGTTGCGCCCGACGATGCCGATGCGGTCACCCGAGTTGACGCCAAGCGTCAGGGAGTCGAAGAGCCGCGCCGTAGGGTATTCGAGCTGGATGTTCTCGCAGCCGAGGAGGTAAGCCATGCGCTATAGGCCCCGCTCGCGGCCCCAGAAGAAGAGGGCGACCGTGCCCGGTCCCGTATGGCTACCGATGGTCGTGCCGATGCTGTAGATCTCGACCTTCCCGTGCATCTTGGGGAAACGCTCCTCGACGAGATCCGCCACCGCACGCGCGTCCTCCATGCAATCGCTTTCGCTGATGAAGACGGGGCCGTCATAATCGAGGCCCTTGTCGGCGGTCTGCTCCATCTTCTCGACGATGCGTTTGATGACCTTTTTCTTCGAGCGGATCTTCTCGCGCGGAATGAGGCGCCCGAGCGAATCCATGTTGAGGAGCGGGCAAATGCCGAGCATCGAGCCCACAAAGCCGCTCAACGGCTTCACGCGACCGCCCTTGATATAGAAGGTAAGGTCCGTGGAGAAGAACCAGTGCCAATCATGGAGCTTGTGAGCCTCGGCCCACTCGCTCAGCTCGTCGAGGCTCATGCCTTCGGCTCGTTTCTCGGAAAGCGCCTGCATAAGTAAGCCATAACCACTCGACGCGGCAAGGGAGTCGATGATGTAAATCTTGCGATCGGGAAACTCGTCCGCAAGCGATTCGGCAGCGATGCGGGCGGATTCAACCGTACCCGAGATACCCGAGGAGAGCGAGACGTGCAGCACGTCTTTGCCCTGCTCGAAGAAGCCGCGGAAGAACTTCTCGTACTCGCCCGTGCCGATGGCCGCCGTCTTGGTCTCGGCACCATCTTTCATCGCCTGGTAAAACTTGTCGAAGGGAATCGTCTGTCCCAGGTCATCTGCATATTCAACGCCATCGATGTAGAAGTGGAAGAAGATGCATTCGAGACCAAGCTCCTGGATCTTCTCGGGCGTCAGGTCAACCGTCGACTCGCAGCTCAAGACATAATCAGACAAGGGAACCTCCTTATGGCCTACAGCGCACGGACTTTGCGCACATTTGTATATTTTCCCGCATCACAAGGAGCATTTCCAGCTGGAAAGCCATGCAATTCCGCGCGAATGCTAATTCCCGCCATGCAAACTTACGGTAGAATACCTTGGGCACATTTCCGTGTCCCTTCCCGACAGAACGGACGAGTAGATGGACCTGACGCTTCCGGTGTTCATTGCGCAAGCGGGCGCTCATCCCGCGCTTATCGTCATTCTCGTCCTCGTTATCGGTGTCACCGTTATCTCGGGTGCAACCGATGCTCCCAATGCCATCGCTTCGGCCGTCTCGACGCGCTGCCTCAAGCCAGGCACGGCCCTGATTCTGGCGGCCATCTTCAACTTCGTCGGCCTCGTAGGCATGACATACATCTCCACAGCCGTAGCCCATACCATGTTTAACATGGTCAACTTCTCGGGTAACACGCACCAAGCGCTCATGGCCCTCATAGCCGCGATGATAGGATCCATAGGTTGGGGCTTCTTCTGTTGGTATCGGGGCATCCCCGCGTCCAAGTCCCACTCGCTTATCGCCGGTGTCACCGGTGGCGCCATCGCCATGAACGGCCTTGCCGGCGTCGTGGTCAGCGAGTGGATGCTCGTCATTTACGGCATGCTTTTCTCGCTCATCGCAGGGTTTGCGTTGGGCTGGGTCAATACCAGGATCATCGAGTTCTTCTTCGCCCACGCAAACCGAGGCAAGGCCAACAGGGTCTGCGTGATCCTTCAGGACATTTGCGCATGCGCGCTCTCGTTCCTGCACGGTGCGCAGGATGGCCAGAAGTTCATGTCGATCGGTCTTTTGGGTATCGCACTCGCATTCGACATGCAGACGAGCGGGGCGACGGAGTTTCCACTGTGGCTCATGATCCTGTGTTCGCTTGCCATATCGCTCGGCACGCTCGTCGGCGGCAAGCGCATCATCAAGTCAGTCGCGATGGACATGGTCAAGCTCGAGAAGTACCAGGGTGTGGCGGCATCGGCGACGACGGTCATCACGCTCTTCATTGCATCTATCACCGGCATGCCGGTCTCGACCTCGCACTGCAGCACTGCGGCCATCATGGGCGTCGGTGCCTCGAAGAACCCCAAGCGCGTCAAGTGGGATGTTGCCAAGAGCATGGTTGCGGCTTGGCTGCTCACCTTCCCCTGCTGCGGATTCATCGGCTGGGCACTCGCTCAGATCTTCATGCTCTTCTAGCTGTCTCGAATAGGCACTACCCCGTGCGCGCTGCATAGACGTTATAGGCGGTTGCCGCGCCAATCACCAACACCGCGCCAAAAATGGAGATGGGGCCGATGGTCTCCCCCACCACGATTGCGACCAGAATCGGATTGAGCAACGGTTCGATAGTCGAGGTGAGCGAAGCCGTCACGGGAGAAACCACATCAAGGCCCTTGGAGAGGAAAAAGTACGCGAAGCCGAGCTGGACGACACCGAGCACGACGATTGTCACCAGGATCTCGGGCGTGAAGAGCGTCTCTTGCGGATAGAAGGGAATGCCAACGACAAAGCACGCTGCAAAGCCCAGTATCGCCGCACATTCGAAGTCACACTTGGGCGACTCCTTGAGAAGGAACACGCCCGCATAGGCGATGCCGGAAACAATCGCGAGAACGTTTCCCAACATTCAAGCTGTCATAGAAGAAGCAGGCGATGCCGGCGATTACGACGAAACTCGCCACAACGGCGCTCCTGCGCGGCCGCGAGCGAAAGATGATCCAGGCCAGCAAGATGACCCAGATGGGCTCGGTAAACTGCAGGACGATCGCGTTTGCGGCTGTTGTGAGCTTGTTGGCGATGACGAAGGTCTCGAGCATGGCGAAGTCGAGCACGGCACCGCCGATGATCTGCTTGTTGACGTGAAAATGCCTGCCCGTCGCACGCAGGTAGAGGTACATCGGAATGATCGCGAAGATGCAACGTGCGCCATTGATGCTGATGGGATTCCAGGGAATGACCTTGATGAGCACGCCGGCAAGCGAGAAGCACACGGCGGATATGAGAACGTACGCAAGTCCTCTTCTGTGGCTGATGGCGGTTGACATACCGTATGCGTCATTCCAAGCGTAGCTCGCGCACGGGCCCACCCCGCATACCGAGGTAGGCCCTAGACGCTATTCGCTGCGCAACGCCTCGACGGGATCGCGGCGGGCGGCATTCATGGCGGGCACGAGGCCTGCGATGAAGGTCAAGAAGACGCTGATGAGGATGAGAATCAGTGCCGCTGTGATGGGCAGGGCGAGGATGCCCGAAATGTTCATCATCGCAAGCACGATGGCATTCACAGGCAACGACACCAACGCCACGAGGAGGACCGCAAAGACGCCGGACATGAGACCCTCTATGACCGTTTCGGCATTGAAGATGTTGGCGATGTTGCCCTTGCTCGCGCCCATGGCACGCAGAATGCCGATCTCCTTCTTACGCTCGAGCACGCTGATGTA
>USOR01000094.1 GCA_900556425.1 uncultured Coriobacteriaceae bacterium | reverse complement strand
GGGCCACCTGCGCGTCGAGATGGAAGTCGAGAACGGCGTCGTCACCGACGCTTGGGTCTCCGGCGGCCTTTTCCGTGGCCTCGAGCTCATCGCCGAGGGTCGCGATCCCTATGACGCGGCCATGCTCGCCCAGCGCGTCTGCGGCGTCTGCCCTGTCTCGCACTGCCACACCTCCGTCTTCGCGGCTGAGGAAGCCTACGGCATCCAGATTCCCGAGGGCGGCCGTCTGGTCCGCAATCTCATCGAGGGCGCACAGTTCATGCACAGCCACATCCTGTGGTTCTATCAGCTGAGCGCGCTCGACTACGTCAACCCGCTGCACGCACTCGAGGCTGACGTCAACAAGACCTACGCCCTGTGCGAGACCCTCGGTCTTGCTCAGACCGACTTCGCCGCGCTCAAGGATCGCCTCGCGAAGTTCGCCGAGAATGGCCAGTACTCCTGGCTGTCCGGTGGCTGGTTCATGGATGGTCTGGCACCCGAGGCCTACAAGCTTCCGGCTGAGGTCGACCTCATCGCCACGGCGCACTACATCGAGGCCATCGACATGCAGGCAACTGCCGACGAGATCTCCGCGATCATCGGTGGCAAGATGCCGCACGTTCAGACCTCAATTCCCGGCGGCACTGCCTGGTACCCGAGCGTCGAGAAGCTCGATGACATCCTGTTCCGTGCCAAGAAGCTCAAGGACTGGGTCGACAACGTCATGATCCCCGACGCCATCGCCATCGCGAGCGTCTACCTCAATGACGTTGCCACCATCGGTAACAACAAGCATGGCAACTTCATGGCCTACGGCGTCTTCGATCGTCCGTCGCGTGAGCTCGAAGACCGCTTCTTCCCGGCGGGCATCGTCCGCATGAAGAGCGGCGCTCCGGTTCTCGAGCCGTTCGATGGTGCCTACATCACCGAGGGCACGACGCACGCCTACTACAAGGACAGCGGCGAGCCGCTGCATCCCACGGTCGGCGTGACCGAGCTCCCCGAGACCTTCCCCGGCTACTACAAGAACGAAGCCGAGGAAATCGTCAACGACAAGTACACCTGGTCCAAAGCTCCTCGCTACGACGGTGAGCCCATGGAGGTTGGCCCGCTCGCTCGCGTGCTCGTCTCCTACATGAGCGGCAACCCGGAGATCTTCGCCGGCGTCAACACCGTTCTTGCCGGCCTCAACCTTCCGCAGACCCCGGCTAGCATCATGGGCCTCAACTCCGCACTCGGCCGCCTGGCCGCCCGCCCCATCGAGGCTTCCGCTGTCGCTGGCTACATGATCGACTGGTGCGGCGAGCTCGTCGAGCTCCTCGGCCTCATCGAGGCTGGCGCCATCGAGGGCAACCCCTGGTTCGCCGAGCGCGTCCGTGACACGGGCCTGGGCGAGGGCTTCTGGGAGGCTCCGCGTGGCGCTCTCTACCACACCGAGACTCTCTCCGGCAACACGATCACGCACTATCAGGAGGTCGTCCCCACCACGTGGAACATCTCCCCGCGTGACGAGTACGGCGTGCCTGGCACCATCGAGCAGGGCCTCATCGGTACCCCCGTTGCCAACATCGAGGCTCCGATCAACGCCCTGCGCATCGTCCACGGATATGACCCGTGCGTTGCTTGCGCGGTCCATATCGTCGAGCCCAAGACGGGTCGCGAGTTCAAGATGCACACGAGTCCTTGGGGAGGTCGATAATCATGGCACATCTCGTACACTATCCTGAGGCGCATCCGTTCGTCTTCCGCTTTACCCACTGGGTCAATCTCATCTGCATGCTTCTCCTTATCCTCTCGGGTATCGAGATTCACTACCCGGTTGTTCCCGGCCTGATGGGCATGGCTCGTGGCGTGCACATGTTCTGCGCGTTTGTGATCCTCATCAACCTCATCTTCCGTATCGTCGCCGCCGGCTTCATCAAGTCCGCTCCGGCCTACGGCACCCGTGAGACCAAGCTGGACATGTACACGTTCTTCCCGCAGAAGGACAATCGCCACCAGCTCTGGCCGTGGATCAAGTACTACCTCTTCTTCAAGAAGGACCATCCCCTGGGTGGCAAGTACGGCGTACCGCAGAAGCTGTCCTACATCCTCATCGCCGTAGCTCTCCTCTTCATGGGCTACACCGGCTTCTGCCTGTGGGTTCCGACGATGAACATCCCGTTCTTCGCTGGCTTCACTACGCTCGTCGGTGGTCTGATGAAGGTGCGTGTCATTCACTACTTCATGATGTTCTTCTTCATCTGCTTCACGCTCATCCACATCTACCTCGCCAACATCGAGGGCATCGATCCGACCAAGGTCATGCTGCTTGGCTCCAAGCCGCATGGTGGTCTGACCTACAGCCTGGAGACCATGAACGTCTCTGGCTACGATCCCATGGACGAGGAGATCATCGTCATGGAGGACAAGGTAGTCCTCGAGAAGGAGTAAGCGCTTCTCCACAAGATGACGACCGGGGCCCGCGGGAAATCCTGCGGGCCCCTTCTTTTTCGATACGTGCGCATTTCTGGCGAATGTCTAGCAACGGAAGAAAATTACATGCGCAGAAATCTCGAATCTCTAGGATTTAAGCGCTTGAACCCTAGACTTTCCTCATAAATGAGCACAGGAGTAACCTAAATCCTAGAGATTCGAGAAAAGTGCGTACGCGCGAAACAACAATGCTAGACATCCGCTAGAAACGCGCATCTCTTCGCATGGGCAACGTCAGCAGCAAGCATGTCGTTGATGATAAGATTGTGTCCATGCAAAAACACGACAACATCACGCTGATAGGCATGCCTGGTGCCGGCAAAAGCACGCTCGGGGTTGTGCTCGCCAAGAAGCTTGGATATCGCTTTGTCGATACCGACCTGCTCATCCAGGAAGGCGAGGGCATGCTACTTTCGGAGATACTGGAAGCACGCGGCATCGAAGGCTTCATTGCCTGCGAGAACGAGCTGCTCGCGAATCTCTCGTGCGCTCGCCACGTCATCGCGACAGGTGGTTCGGCCGTGTATGGTACCGATGCCGTTGCAAACCTGAAGTCGCTGGGGGCTGTCGTCTTCCTTGACTTGGGCCTCGACGAGATCTCCCGTCGGCTTTCACCCGATCTACTCGACCGCGGAGTCGTCATCCACCAGGGAAACACGCTCGCTGACCTCTACGCAGAGCGTCATCCGCTCTACGTGCAGGCAGCGGACCTCACCGTGAAGCTCGACGGTCTCAGCACGCTCGAATCGGTCGAAAAGCTCACGGCAGAGCTTGCGTCGTACCTGCAAGCATAACGAAGGAGACATTGTGGAAGATATCAAGCAGATGGTCGTCTGCGTGGGAAACATGCTCATGCTCGACGAGGGTTTTGGCTCGCACATGGCCAAGGTGCTGACTAATTACGATGTCGCCCGAGAAGCCTTCGATGATGCCCATGCCCGGACGCTTGTCGAGACCTTTCGCGAATACGATGCCCATGACGACGAAACTGACGAGCGCATCCCCGTCATGGATGCTGGCACCATGGGCATGGGGCTGATCCCGTACATTCGTGATTTCGACCGCCTGGTCATCGTAGATGCCGTGGATTGCGGCCCCGATGCCGCTCCGGGCACCTGCTACACCTTCACGCCCGAGGATATGGCAGCTTATAGCATCATGCACTCGCTGCACGACATGCGCGTCTCGGACGTCCTCAACAACGCACGCCTGGCTGGGCATGACTGTGACATCCGCTGCGTGGGCGTGCAGAAGAAGGACATTTGCCCACGGGACTTCACCATCGACCTGACACCCGAAGTGAAAGCCGCCGTGCCCTACGCGGTAGACGCAGTTCTTGAGTTGCTGGAGATAGATCTGTAGGTCTCAGAGATTTCTCGACTCCGCTACGCTCCGCTCGAAATGACAAGGGAGCGTCTTTTTTGTCATTTCGAGCGGAGCGTAGCGTCAGCGAGCGGAGTCGAGAAATCTCTCTGCTAAAAAGGGACCCGCGATTGCGGGTCCCTTTTGCATGCCATATGTCTCTTGAAACTTAGCGCTTGGAGAACTGCGGACGCTTGCGGGCCTTCTTGAGACCATACTTCTTGCGCTCGACCATACGCGGATCACGCGTGAGGAAGCCAGCCTTCTTGAGCTCGGCACGATAGTCACCAGCCTCAAGCAGCGCACGGGCGATGCCGTGACGCAGAGCGCCAGCCTGACCGGAGATGCCGCCGCCATTGAGCGTGGCAATGACGTCGAAATGCTTGACCGTACCCGTCACGGTGAAGGGAGTCATCGCGTACTCGACGAGCGCCTTGCGGCCGAAGTAATCCTCGGCGTCGCGCTTGTTAACGGTGACCTTACCGGTGCCGGGGACGAGACGAACGCGAGCGATGGCGTTCTTGCGGCGACCGGTGCCATAGTAGATGGCTTCTTTCTTGGTATCTGCCATGGGTTATGCCTCCAGGTCAATCTTGCGGGGATTCTGCGCCTGATGCGGATGCTCGGGGCCTACATAGACCTTAAGCTTCTTAGCCATCTGGCGTCCGAGCGTGTTCTTGGGGAGCATGCCCTTGACGGCGTGCTCGATGACGCGCTCGGGATGCTTCTCCATTGCCTCCTGGAAGGTCTCCTGACGCACGCCGCCGGGATAGCCCGTGATGCGGGTATACACCTTATCGGTGACCTTGGCGCCAGTTACTTTGATCTTGTCGCAGTTGATGACGACAACGAAATCGCCCGTATCAACATGCGGCGTGTACGTCGGCTTGTTCTTGCCGCGCAGAATCTGCGCAACAGCGGAAGCAAGAC
>USOR01000093.1 GCA_900556425.1 uncultured Coriobacteriaceae bacterium | reverse complement strand
AGCTATCGAAGTGGGAGATGACGTAGCGGGCGTTGCCGAGGCGTGCTCCGGCAACATCGGCCGCATTACCCGTCTCCGCGTTGATCTCGCGGATGAGCAGCTCTGGTGCGGCAAAGCCCGGAGCTGCGCTTGCCTTGATGCAGGTGCTTGCCCCGACTGCGACGTCGACTTGCTGCAAATGCGTGGAGAGGGCAAACCCCGGGGAAGCGAGCTCTTCACGTACGAAGTATCTGCCGGGATGCAGGTTTGAGAGGCGTGCGTGGCCAGACTCATCGGTTATGAGCTCTCCGGCTTTTTGCGTGCATTGATAATCCACATACACGCCAAAGCGCGCATCCGCGAGGGAGCAGAGGGAATTACCGCTGCTCAAGCCCGGCAGGTCGCTCGTGTACTCGAGCTCGATACCACCCTCGTCGTTTGCCAGGGACCGTGCCATGGGAAACGCCGGTAGGGAGAAGAGAACGACACATGCAATGGTCGCAATCAGGGCAGTGGCAGCCCACCAATTAGAATCGTGCGTTCGGCCGCGTGTTTTCATACGAATGTCCTTTCCCGTGCTTCTGGAATAGCTTGAGTGCCCATGCGACGATGCCGCATGGGTAGCTGGGAAGCTATCGCAGATGCAACGGAGCGAACCACCCCGAGAATCTGAGCGTTTTCGGGGTAAAACAGGAGCGTTTTCGGAGCAAAATCAGAGTGAAACCGGAAAGCGGCAGCTAGGTGGGACTGTCATTGTTGGAGAGATTTCTCGACTCCGCTCACTTCGTTCGCTCCGCTCGAAATGACTACGAACATCCTATTCAATAGGGTATGGCACGCCCAGATGCGCGAATGCCTTGCGCGTTGCCTGGCGCCCTTTGGGGGTGCGGTTGACGAGGCCCTGCTTGAGGAGGAAGGGCTCGTAGACGTCCTCGATGGAATCGACTTCCTCGCCTAATGCGCTTGCGAGTGCGGACAGGCCCACGGGACGGCCTTCGAAGGTGTTGACGAGCATGTCGAGAATGCGGTTGTCCATGGGGTCGAGGCCAAGCTCGTCGACCTCGAAGAAGGCAAGCGCCTCGCGGGCGACTTGCTCGTCTATGAAGCCGTTGCAGCGCACTTGCGAAAAGTCGCGCACGCGTCTGAGCAGACGATTTGCCAGGCGCGGCGTCGCACGTGCGCGCGAGGCAATCTCGTACGCACCGGCATCGTCGATGTCGATGGAGAGAATGGTGGCCGAGCGCACGACGATGTCCTTGAGCTCGTCGCTCGAGTAGTAGTCCATGTGGAATGCCGCGCCGAAGCGATCGCGCAGTGGGCCGGTGAGCATGCCCGTACGCGTGGTGGCGGCGATAAGCGTGAAGCGGGGGATATCCAGACGTATGGAACGGGCTGCAGGACCCTGGCCGATGACGATGTCGATCGCGTAATCTTCCATGGCGGGGTAGAGGACTTCCTCGACGGCCCGGTTGAGGCGGTGTATCTCGTCGATGAAGAGGATGTCGCCTTCCTCGAGGTTGGTGAGGATGGCGGCGAGATCCCCTGCACGGTCGATGGCGGGACCCGAGGTCGTGCGTATCTGGACGCCCATCTCGTTTGCGACGACGCTGGCGAGCGTCGTCTTGCCGAGGCCCGGAGGCCCCGAGAAGAGCAGGTGGTCGAGTGCCTCGCCACGCATGCGTGCGGCTTGGATGAGAACGGAGAGATTGTCCTTGATACGACCTTGGCCAAGGTAATCGTCGAGCGTCTTGGGACGCAAGTTGACCTCTGAGCGGGCATCCTCGGGTTGCTCGTGCGCATCCACGATGCGTTGGGTGTTCTCGAAATCGGGGGCCTCCCAGATCATTGCGTGCCTCCCATGTGCTTGAGCGCATAGCGAATGATGCTGCTCGTGTTTGCCTCGGTGCAGCCCTTGAGTGCCGTGGCTATTTCCTCGTTGCTGAAGCCCATGGACTCAAGTGCTGCGGCGGCATCTTGCAGGGGACGGTTTGTCTCGTCAAGCGCTAGAGTCTCGAAGGTGCTACTTGTTTTGAGGACCCCCTGAAGCTCGAGAATCATGCGTTGCGCGATTTTCTTGCCGACGCCGGGGATGGTCGATATGGCGGTGACGTCACCTGCGGCAATGTGCGCGACGAAGTCAGCGGGCTTGAAGGTGGAGAGGGCCGAGATCGCCATCTTGGGGCCGATGCCGCTCACGGCGATGAGCTTCTCGAAGAGCTCCCGCTCGGCGGGCTCGGAAAATCCGAAGAGCGAGATATCGTCTTCCTTGACGTGCAGATACGTCCAGACCTGGGCAGGGTTGCCGCAGGCGGGAAGCGTGGCGAGTGCATGGACGGACATCGCAAGCTCGTAGCCAATGCCGCCGGCCTCGATGATGGCACTCTCTGCATCCTTGTAGGCGACGATGCCCTTGATGAAAGCGATCACGCTACTTCTCCTTGCCGTGTGCGATCTTCTAGCTGCTGTTGAACCTGTCTCTCGATGGACCTTGCCTTGCGCAGGCGCGCGTGCGTGATAGCTGCCGCCAGGGCGTCTGCCGCGTGGTCTGGCTTGGGTTCGTGGTCGAGCTTGAGCACGGCTCGTACCATGTACTGGATCTGCTTCTTGTCTGCCGAGCCCGTGCCCACGAGCGTCTGCTTGATCTGCATGGGGGTGTACTCGTCGTATTCGAGACCCTTGTATGCACAGGCGACGAGAGCCGCGCCGCGCGCCTGTGCCGTGGGGATGGCTGACTTTGCATTGGTGCCGAAGTAGATGCCCTCGACCGAGAGCTCCGAGGGAAGATAGCGATCGATGATCTCGAGAAGGTTGTCGTGGATGATTGCGAGGCGCATGGGCAGGTTGTGGTTCTTGCTCGTGGTGATGCAGCCGTAGGCGACGGGACTTACCCGCGCGCCGTTGCAGCGGATGATACCCCAGCCCGTATTGGCCAGCCCTGGATCGATGCCCATGATGATATGAGAGCCCACGCGCATTCCTTCGATACAAACAAATGTTCGTGAATAGGATACCCGTTCGATTCTGCGCATGCAAGCCGGTCTTGCCAGATGGCGAGTTTCAACTCGGTGGCATTGTTCTTCATCGAGAGTAGCGTTGTGATAACCTATCGCCTATATGTTTTTGGCCGTGCGCGGCCACGCTTCTAGGAGCTGCTGGTAATGAGCAAGAATTCGTATCTCTTCACCTCGGAATCCGTCACCGAGGGACATCCTGACAAAATCTGCGATCAAATCTCGGACGCCATTCTCGACGCGGTGCTTGCCAAGGAGATTCAGCTCGCCGAGGCAAACTACACTGCCCCCAACGGCATGCCCGCCGATCCCAAGAACGCACGTGTCGCATGCGAAACGGTCACGAGCACGGGTCTGGTCATGGTCACGGGCGAGATCCGCACGCAGGCCTATATCGACGTCGATCGCATCGTGCGCGACACGATCCGCGAGATTGGCTACACGCGCGCCAAGTTCGGCTTTGACGGCAATACCTGTGGCGTCATCAACGCCATCCACGAGCAGAGCCCCGATATCGCCCAGGGCGTCGACGCGAGCTCCGAGTTCAAGGAAGACGGCGCCGACGAGCTCGACGTTTTCGGTGCCGGTGATCAGGGCATGATGTTCGGCTTTGCCTGCAACGAGACCTCTCAGCTCATGCCCATGCCCATCTACCTCGCCCATCGTCTGTCCGAGCAGCTTACCAAGGTGCGCAAGGACGGTACGCTCGAATATCTGCGCCCAGACGGCAAGACGCAGGTGTCGGTCCGCTACGTCGATGACAAGCCCGTTGCCGTCGAGAAGATCCTCATCTCGACGCAGCATTCCGACGACGTCACGCAGGATCAGATTCGCGCCGACATGATCGAGCACGTCATCAAGCCGGTCTTTGCGAAGGAGGGCATCACCTACGAGGATGCCCAGATATACGTGAATCCCACTGGTCGCTTCGTCATCGGTGGCCCGATGGGCGATGCCGGCCTCACGGGCCGCAAAATCATCGTCGACACCTATGGCGGCATGGGTCGTCATGGCGGCGGCGCGTTCTCGGGCAAGGATCCCACGAAGGTCGACCGCAGCGGCGCCTACGCGGCACGTTGGGTTGCGAAGAACGTCGTGGCCGCCGGTCTTGCCGACAAGTGCGAGGTGCAAGTGGCGTATGCCATCGGCGTGGCCCGCCCCTTGAGCCTCATGGTCGAGACCTTCGGCACCGAGCATGTCGATGCGGATGTCATCGAGAAAGCCGTCGAGGAGGTCTTCGACCTGCGTCCCGGTGCAATCCTGCGCGATCTCGACCTACAGCGTCCCATCTATCGTCAGACGGCTGCGTATGGTCACTTCGGCCGTGCGGAGTTCCCCTGGGAGCAGACCAATCGCGTCGATGAGCTCAAAGCTGCCTGCGGCCTGAGCTAACGGCTGCATGCTCGTCGCATCGGTCATAGTCGATATCGCGACTCGGGCACTTGACAGGCCCTTCAACTACCTCGTTCCGCCGCAGCTCGCGCCGAGCGCGCAGGTGGGCTGCGCGGTCAGCGTCGATTTCGGGAATCGCCCCGTCGTCGGCTACATCATCGAGCTCGCCGAGATGGACGAGGCGCGGTGTGCGGCGGTCGTCGGTGACATCTCCAAGCTCAAGCCCCTGCTCGGCGTGCTCTCCGAGCCGTATTTCGATTCGGTATCGGCATCGCTTGCCACCTGGATAGCGCACGAGTATCTCTGCACCTTGCCCGAGGCGCTCCATCTCTTCACGCCGCCCGGCGGTTCCCCCAAGGTGAAGCGCGTCGAGGGGGAGTGGCAGCTCGTTTTCCCCGGCGTCGGTCCGGTCGATGACCGTTGGGCCGTCCTCACCGAGGAGGCA
>USOR01000092.1 GCA_900556425.1 uncultured Coriobacteriaceae bacterium | reverse complement strand
CCTCGAGCCGCTCGCGCTCAACCCGTCCTCCCATCACGGGTAAGCGCAGCTCGGTCAAAGCAGCCGCCCAGCGCCAGGTCAACCTCAGAGGTGCTGTCAACAGCCGTAATCTCAAGCGCGTGAAGACGCCCCGCAAGGCATCGCGCATGGTGCTTGTCATCGTGCTCTGCATCGTCATCGCCATCGCCGGCGCTGCCGCCCTCTTCTCCCAGACCGACACGGCAAAATACGCCGCCTGCGAGCAATATCGTCCCGTCGTTCAACAGGCATGCAAAGATTGCAACCTTGACACGGAATGGGTCGATTGCCTGCTTGCGGCCATGGTCGTCGAGTCGGGTGGCGACAAGAACGTCAAAAGCGTGCTCAACGTCGATGGCGATATCATGCAGGCCGCAGAGGGCGCATACGGCTGGATCGTCATGAACGGATGGCCCGAGCGCGGCATCTCCGCCGAGTCAACCGAAGCGTCCATCTACGCCGGCGTCATGGAGTTCAAACAGAACCTCCAACTCTGGGAGGGCTATCTCGGCACCATCACGCCCAATGACGCGACCGAGATTCAGCTCGTCATCCAGGGATACAACTTCGGTGCCGATGGCTGGTTCAAGTGGTGCAAGGAGCGTGGCGTCAGAGCGTACACCGTGGAGCTCGCCCGCGAGTACTCCGAAACGAAGATGCCCGCAGACGCAAAGGGCACTCCCACGCATGCCCAGAAGTGGCTCACGGCCTACGACGCCATCCACGCCGGCCACTAAGCGTCCCAACTGAAGCGGCCATCGGGCACCGCCCCTTTTTGTCATCTCGACTGAAGCGGCCATCAGGCGCCGCCTCCTTTTGTCATTCCGACCGGAGGGGCCGCGAGGCCCCGAAGTGGAGGAATCTCGCCATTTCGCTCGAAATGACAAGGGGAGTGCTCGAAATGACGGGATCATCAAACGCCATACCAACCGATGCCTTCGTCAACCCAACCCAAATAGATCAGCCGTTGAAACTCGCCTGGATCGGCGGTGTAGTGATGGTTATTCGAGTAGGCATTGGGGTTGTAGGCACGGTATAGCGGGACGGCTTGATCGGGGTCGGAAAACCAGCCGCCTTCCTCCCAGACCCAGCCCACGGAAACCAGCATGTCGCGCTCCTCGACGGAGATGGTGTAATGATGTTCGCCCGCATAGGGGTTGTAGAGACGATAGACCTGGATGCCATCATCAGGCGCGGTCCAACCAATGCCCTCGTCAATCCAACCGGCTGCGACTACGGCAGAGCGCTCCACATCGCTCGAGGTGTAGAAATGCTCGCCGGAGTTGGGATTATAGAGACGGTGCATGGTCTGAGGTTGCACGGCAGGCGCATCGGGCTCCTCGGGCACATCGGGATCTTGCACTTCCGGCTGGTCAGGAGCATCTGGCTCCGATGGGGAGTCCGGCGCCGACGGCTCTTGCGGTGCGTCGGCAGCTACAATCTCGTAGGTAGCCCTCACCGTGCCGCCATAGTTGCCAAGACCGCTTACCTCGATGACCTTGGTGCCCACGCTCGTCATATCGTCATCGAGCCAGGACATCTGATAATCGCCCTCGCCTAGGACCTTGTTTCCGGACCTCACGGTCACGACAGGCTTCTTTTCCGTGCCGTCGTAGGTGAACTGGGTGTAGTTCGGCGTTGCCGAAGTAATCGGCGCAGGGCCAATCTCGAAATAGACGGCCTTCGAGCCAGCGTAATCGCCAATGCCCGTCAAGATGATTCTCGCATCGCTTCCCGCATTGACGTTATTCGCATAACTGAGCGTGTAGTCGGTGCCCGCGACAAGACGCTTGCCACCAAGAGTGACCGTGGGATCCGGCTTTATCTTTGCCCCTGTATAAGTCAGATGCGGGATATCTGACACGACCGCATCCTCCAAGGACGGCTTCACGACCCATTCGTACGATGCGCTCCTGCCAGATGGAAGCGTTGCCGTAATTGTGGCAGTGCCGGCTAATTTGGCAGTAACGGTACCATTTTGATCGACAGCGCAAACGTCCGGGTTCGAGCTCGTCCAGACGGCGTTGCCGGCATCGATGACGCAGTTGAAGCGGGTGCGGCCATCGTTGTTTATGCAATAGCGCATGTCAAAGGTCTCACCCGGAGCCAGCGAGGGTTTCAGCTGGGAATCGAGATCCGCATTAAGTGCCTGGTTAGTGCCGCAACAATCATAGTCAACCGATATTTGGCGCGTCACATCGACCTTGCCGCTCTTGACGCTGCCCGTCGCCTCCGCAGAATCGAATGACTGTTGCCAGTAGAACACACCGCCCTGGTAGAAGCAGCCAATGCCAGTAGACTTGTAATCGGGGCTGATGATATTTTCGTAAGAGATCGAAACCCAACGGTCACTCGTGTCCTCCGTAATCAGAACGCCACTGGGCAGGCGATAGGTGCCGGCGGCAAGGGCAGCTTCCAAGGTGATGTCCTGTTCTTCCCATCTGTAAACCTGACGCGCGTCATAAAGCCAGGTCTGCATGACAGCGGCTGCGCTCTTCTGACCCGCTGCGACACTTTCGCCTCGAAAACAGTCTTCGGAATCGTCTATGACGGGAAAGGCGGTGGACCATTCGCTGCCGTCTGGTCGTTTGTTGAATTTGTAAGACTCGCTGTGCTCGTCATAGCCGTAGTACACCGAAACCTCGGCGGCACGCAACATAGCGGTCTTCATCAGCTCCTCGTCGAACTGCAAAGGCGCGAGCCCCAGTGCCGTGCGCTCCTTATTGACGATATCGAGCGCTTGCTGGGCCATGTCGTAATGCTCGGTGCCGCTGATGGTCAGGGTATCCTGGTTTGCCGCTGCTTGTGGAGTCGTGGCGAAAGCGGCTGCCATGGGGACAAGCGTCGCCACCAGTGCAATTGCCAGCGCCATGCTCGCGAATCTCTTCATCATCGCGCTCGTCCTTTCCGTGGGCGGGTACGCGTCAGCTAGGTGCGTTCATGATACGACCTCGCTGCTTGGTTTGGGCTGTGCAGACCCACGCGAGGGCTGCATGCGGCCGATTGGTGCCGCGTAGACCCAGACGGCGGGCGACGAGACGAGAACGCATGATTGTGGCGCATCCGGGCGCCAACGATGACGAGAATCTACGGCTGTGGCTCCGAAATGTGCCCCAGGCGAAAGGTTTCGTCAGAATCTGACGAGAGTGTGCGGTTGTGGCACAAAGCACGTGCCACAACCGCAATTTTCTGTCAGAAAACCAGATGGCCAGGTCACGTGCAAACGATGCATCAGTGGGACAAATGACCTGTCCATTTGTCCCACTTACGCTGTCGATATTACCCCACGCCGTACCAGCCGATGTCCTCGCCGCGCCAGCCAATCGAAATCAGCTGCTCGTGCTCCTCGAGGCTGGTCGTGTAGTTGTGCGAGCCTGAGTTGTTGAAAGGCGCCGTCGGATCGACGTTGGGGTTGAACTGGCGATACAACGGCACGCGCTTCTGGTCGTCGGAATACCACGCGATGCCCTCGGCGTTGTCACCCTCGAGCGTCCAACCGACATCGATGAGATGGTCACGCTCGACGATAGAAGTGGTGTAGTGATGGTCAGTGCCCGAGTACAGGCGGTAGACCGGCGTCGCAGAGGTCACCGGGGCGGTCCAGGCCTCGCCCTCGTAGCGCCATCCCGCGGCCACGATGGATTCCACCTCGGCGTAGTGCGCCGTGTAGAAGTGCTCGCCGGAGTTGGGATTATAGGCGCGGTACATCACCTGGGTGGCCACGGGGTTCGAGGGATCGTTTGATGCTTCGGGGACGATCTCGAACTCGGCCTCCAACGTGCCGGTAAAGTTCTTGCATCCGGTTATGACCAGGTGTTTCGTACCGATACTGGTGCAGTCATTAGGATACGAGACGGTGTAGTCGGTCCACTCCTTGAGCACTTTGCCAGCACCCATCACGGTTAGCTTGGGCTCCTGCCAATAGCCAGTGTAGGTAAGGCGCGTCTCGCTCAGACTCACGGAGCTGAGCTGGGCGGGAGTGATGGTGTAGGCGACGGGTTTGGTGCCCGAATAGTTGCCCTCTCCGTACACGTGCAGCACCTTGGTTCCGACATTGACGTTATCTGTCACGGGATAGACATAGTAGTCCGGGCCGTCCTGGAGTGTCTTGCCGCCAAGATTCACGGTCACAGCCGGTGTTTTCTCCATGCCATCATAGGTGTACTGCGCCGGATTCGCCGTCACGCTTGCATCGGTAATCGAGGCGCGCTCGATCGTGAAGTAGGCGTACTTGCGCCCCGTATAGCTTCCCATGCCCTCGATGATCACGGTCGCCCTCTCGGTAGCGTCAACGTTGCTTGCGTAGCTGAGCGAATAATCGACGCCCTTGACAAGGCGCTTGCCATCGAGCGTCACGGCAGGGTCCGGTTTTATCTCGGCGCCCGTATAGGTAACGCTTGGAATGGGAGCGACGACCGCATTGCTCAACGATGACGTATCCTGACTGGCCGCTGCCTGCGGAGCCGCAGCAAAAGCGGCTGCTGCAGCGGTCGTATTCGCCCGCCAACGGGCGTAGAGGGTGATGGTGCTTCCGCCGAGCCCGAGGTTGCTCACCTGCTGGCCATCGGAAAAGCGTTTGGCACCACCTTGCTCGGTCGCCCAGCCATCGAACGTATACCCGCTGCGGCTGTAGAGATTGCGGGGCAGGCTATAGGTGGTGTCGCGGTAGTAGGAAATCGGCGACATGGTACCCGACCCGCCGTTGGCATCGAACTGCACGCGATACGTAGGCTTCTCGTCAGGATCGGTGACCTTGAGCTTCCAGCCGGCAAAGAGCTTCACGTCACTATTGACCAGTGTCGAAGACGTGTATTGGTTGCCCCCATGGGGCGAGGTAAACCAGCCGGTG
>USOR01000091.1 GCA_900556425.1 uncultured Coriobacteriaceae bacterium | reverse complement strand
GCCGGTGAGGTCTCCCTGCACGAGCTCGTCGAGCGTGCAGTCGAATATCTGGCACATGCGCAGGAGCTTGTCCATCTCCGGATACGACTTCTCGGATTCCCATTTGGTCACCGACTGCCGGCTCACGCCAAGCAGCATAGCCAGCTGCTCTTGGGTCATGTTGTGCGCGGCGCGCATGTGCTGGAGGTTCTCTCGAAAACTCATGTCATTCCTTTGCGTTTGGGTTCGATTACGTCCCCAAATCTACCGAGTGGCAAGGTGACATTCTACCAACCAAGAGATGCTTTTTGCCGCGTTTTCGAAGCACCCGCTGGTTGCCAACCGCAGCTCACAGATCTGCAAACCGAAAATGAGACAGTTGCTCAGAGTAACTGTCTCATTAGATGTTCTGCGTCACGACGGAGGCGCGATCGCAAGCGCACTCTCCCGCCTTCATCGCATCAAAGCGGCGGTTTCTGAAGTAGATCGCCCAGTTGACGCCAAGAAACGCGAGATTGAGGATGTAAATCAAGAAGACCCAGTTCATCGCTCCAAGAACGACTTTGGCGGCTATGCCGCAGAGGTAACCGAGGCAGATGAGCGTGAGAAACTGCCAGCTCGTCCCCTTTGCCGTCCTCGCCCTATACGACTTCCATGCGTTCATGGGCCATGACAGTCCAAAACATATGAGCATCGTGGCTTCCAGTAACTCCGCTAATAACATTTCGAATCACGTTCCCGTATCCATAGACATTCGCGCAAACGCGCCCTACGCAGCGTCGATTGTCCCACTTCAATATTGCATACGTCTAATATATAATTTCATGTGTTTTCATATTATCTTGATATGAATTCTTCTCCCATTTACGAAAGAACAGGAAGCGCGATGGACGTAAGGCAGCTCCGTTATTTTCTCGTAACGGCACAGCTGGAACATGTCACCCATGCGGCACGTAAGCTTTCCATAGCGCAACCCGCCCTCTCGCAATCGCTCCACAGACTCGAGGCGGAACTTGGCGTGAAGCTCTTTACCCGAGAGGGAAGAAACCTGAGGCTGACCGAGGAAGGAGCCTATCTGAGAGACAGGCTCTCCCCCATCGTCTCGGAACTTGACAGCGCATGCGCGGGCCTCGAGACATTCGCGAAAGCCGAGGCGAACACGGTGAACCTCTGCATCGCGACCGCCTCGGTCATTGCGGTCGATGCAATCGGCACCTTCGCATCCCAGCACGCAGAGACACGATTCGATGTCAACAGGGATGACGCATCACCCCGCAACGACATCATCATCGACACGCTCCAAAACGCGGATGGCAAGAGCGGAAGGACCGAGATCACGAATTCCCACGCTGACTTTACGGAACGTGTCTGCATAGCCATCCCGGCGTCGAGGCCGCATGGGAAGACCATCGCTCTCGACGAGCTCGTGGATGCGCGCTTCATCAGCCTCGCAGGCTCGAGGCGTTTTCGCGCTATCTGTGACGAGCTGTGCGCTAACAGGGGTTTCGAGCCCGACGTCATGTTCGAGAGTGACAATCCCGCCGTGGTGCGAAAGATGATCAGCCTGGGTCTGGGCGTCGGATTCTGGCCCGAACGCAGTTGGGGTCCCGTCGATGGCGATGATGTCATCGTCTTGCCTTTGACAGATGATGGCTTCTCGAGGACGATTCACCTCGAGCTCACGCCCCGGGGCCTCGAAAAGGAAGCGGCGCGTACGTTCTTCGAGCATCTCGTCGAGCACTTCGCAAGCGTATGGGAGAGATAATTGCGGAATCCAACCTTGACCGAGCGATACTATTACCTGGATGCTTTGCGCATCATCGCGATATGCGCGATTGTCCTGCTCCACGTTGCCGGCTCGTATTGGTACGAGCTTGACGTTTCCAGTTTCGACTGGCATGTCGTAAACGCATATGATTGCATGACGAGATGGGGCGTTCCCGTGTTCGTGATGATCAGCGGCGCACTGTTTCTCGATCCCGGTCGTCCGCAGCCCCTCAGGAAGCTATGGGGCAAGAACATCCTCCACATCGTGGTTCTCATTCTCTTCTGGGGCCTTTTCTACGCCTTGATCTACGACCGGCCTGGACAGCTCTCGCCTGAATCTCTCATGGGCTTTCTCGAAGCGACCGTATTCGGCCCCCAGCACCTCTGGTTTCTTTTCATGCTCATCGGGCTCTACGCCATCGTGCCCCTGCTCAGGTGCATCACGGCACACGAAGATGCCACGAGGTATTTTCTCGCCATTGGATTCGTCTTGAACGTGGCGCTCCCCCTTGCAACTACCAACGGTATGCTCCCGTTACTGGATAAGCTCATGGGCGCCTTCATGATCCAGCTGCCCCTGGGCTACTCGTTCTACTTCGTTCTTGGCCATTACCTCGCCTCGCACGTTTTCACGCGGCGCGTTCGCATCGGCATCTACCTCTTGGGACTCCTGGGCCTCGTTGCGGCGACGATGGCATCCGCCTGGTTTTCCGGTATTGCCCACGCGGCAGACAACGTGGTGATCGCGGGTTCGTGTTTCTTCATGTTTGCGGCAACGGGCATCTTCGTCTTCGTCAGGCAGCTGTTTCACAAGCATGAGCCAAGCGCCCGGGGCAAGCGCCTCGTGATGACGCTCTCCTCGTGCACCCTGGGGGTCTATGTCATCCACATCTTCGTGCTGCGACTGCTCATGCAACTCGGCATGAGTGGAATCCTCCCCCATGTCCTCGTTTCGATTCCCGGCATGGCTCTGCTGACATGCGTCCTTTCCTTTGGCATCGCCTATGTGCTCAAGAAGATCCCGGTCTTTGGCTCTTATTTCGTATAGGGGGGATTTCGACTCCCCAGAGTTTGGATTCCCCGTGCGCGCAAACGGACGTGCCCCGTTACGGTGTATGCTGGAGCTGGACGAAATTGGCGACGATGGGAGAATCCATGATTCACGAGATCACCGACGAGAGCTTCGAATCCGAGGTCATGGACGCCGGGATACCCTGCGTCATCGAATTCACCTCCGACTGGTGCGTGCTGTGCAAGGACATGGTCCCCGCGTTCGAGAAGGTCGCCGAGGAGCTCGGTGACGAGGTGAAGTTCTGCAGCGTGGACACCGGCAAGCAGCGAAAGCTGGGCATCACGTTTGCCGTCGGTTCGCTCCCCTACGTCGTCTACGTGGCAAACGGCGAGATGACGCCGTTGTTCGACGAGCTCGTGTCGGCAGACAGGCTGCGCGAGCGCGTGCAGTTCATGCTCGACGGCGGCGAGGTCGCGACGACGCGCCCCGTCAACCTCGCGCATCTGCATCAGTAGCCCGTGGGCCTCTACTTGCGAGAGCTTATCTCTCCCCGTAGTGATACCGACACGAAGCGATTTCGACGTTTGTCCCCACAACTCGGTAGACGAGTCTGTTGCATTCGTCGATGCGTCGTGACCAGAGACCAGAAAGGTCTCCGTAGTCTTCCCAAGCTTCGGGTGCCCAGACCTTATTCATCGTCCACCAGCTCGTGAACGATACCGTGCCCCTCGTCGAGCGACGTTACGCCACGTCTGATGTGATCCAGATTCTCTCTGCTGTAGAAGGGATCGTACGAAACCTCGAAGGGGATGCGATGCTCGCGGCCCATCTTCTTGGCGAAGATGTTGAATGCCGTGCTCATGCTCATGCCAAGCTCCTTACATGCGATTTCCATGTCGCGTTTGACGTCCTCGTCCATGCGGACGTTTACCATTGTGCTCGCCACTGCATGCCCTTTCTCCCTAAGAGAAAGTATAATGAGCAGATGAAAGAATGTAAAGACAATCGCTTTACATTGTATATACGAATTTACTTGAGAAGATTCATCTGAAACACGGGGTTTATATCGAGACGAGGCTGCGTTGGCGCGCGACATGCACGGCGGCGCCGTGGCCCTCGCACGCAAGTGCCTTGCGCAGCGTTGCGACGGGCAGCTCGTAGTCGTTGTTGTTTTCGGACACGTGCATGGCAACGACTGCCGCAAGCCCGTCATGCAGCAAGCCGGCAAGCTCAGCGGCGCTTTGCTCGTTGGAGAGGTGCCCGCGCTCCGAGGCAATGCGGCGCTTGAGCGGATACGGATACGGCCCCTCGGCGAGCATCGTACGGTCATGGTTTGCCTCGATCGCGAGGAGGCGGCACCCGCCCAGTGCCTCATGCGCCTGGGGCGTCACGACGCCCGTGTCGGTCATATAACCGATCGCGTCGCCACCGCATTCGACGCGAAAGCCGAAGGACTGCGCCGCATCATGCGAGGTGGCAAACGCGTGAATCGCGAATCCGGCAAGGTCGAGCTCGTCACCGGAGGCAAAGGCGTGGGCATCGCAAAGACCCTGCTCGAGCAGCTCACCGATGTCGCGGCTAGCGTCGCGCACGGCATCGCTCACGTGAATTGTCGGGTGCACTTCGAGCTTGGCGAGCGCCCGGTACACCACGCCGAGTCCCTTGGTATGGTCGGTGTGCTCGTGGGTGATAAGGACTCCCCTCAGCTGATGCGGATCGAACCCGGCCTCATCGCAGCGGGAAAGGAAGTCGCGCTTGCAGATGCCGCAGTCAATGAGCAGCCCCTCGCCCGTCGCCGCGTTCTCGACGATTGTCGCATTGCCCTTTGACCCGCTCGCGAGCACGTGAAGCCGCATGCGTACGTCATTCGCCCGTTGTGTCATGTTGTCATCCCGCAAGCTTCGCTATACCCAGCTAACGCGCGACATGTCGAAGCGCTTGGGGCTGCGCGGCTCGAGCATCTCCTTGGGGTGCCCCACGGCTATGAGCGCAAAGGGAATGCAGCCCTCCTCGCCACCAATGACCTTGGCGACGGCCTCGATGCGATCCTGCTCGGGATAGATGCCCAGCCATACGGCACCCAGCCCCAGCGTCTGCGCCTCGAGCAAGATGTTCTCC
>USOR01000090.1 GCA_900556425.1 uncultured Coriobacteriaceae bacterium | reverse complement strand
TCGGGATGGACGTTGAGATAATCGCGGAAGTAAATCTCGTCATTGTCGCCGGCAATGCGCAAGTGGACGTGGAAAACCCGCTCGGCGAAGCCTTTCGGTGTGTAGCCCTTGTTGAGGTCGCGGTCGGCCATGACCAAGTAGCCATGGGCTGCAAGCCGTGCCTTGGCGGATTCGACGGCAGGGTCATTTGGGAGCTCGACGAGAATGTCGACGATGGGTTTTGCCCAGATGCTATCGATTGCCGTGCTGCCGATGTGGTGAATTGCATGGGGCAGGCCCGGAGACAGGATGTCATCGATCACGGAGGCCTCCTCGTGATACCAGCCGGCCCAGCAGTCCCGATGCTCCACGAGCTCGATGGGAAAGAGCTGCCAGAGTTCTTCGAGGGACATGTCGGTCAAGGATTTGGACACAGGTAGCGCTCCTTTGGTCGTGGCCATGGAGTCATTGTAAATACTCCCAGCCGGATTAGGGCAGGCGCGAAAGGATAAGAGGAACCGCCGCACGGTAAACCCAAGCTCCATCTATAAACGCTTGCGCAGGTAGACCATGTCGACAAGCCGAACGCCACCCTCGAATATGGGATGGTCGTAGTTTTCCGTGAAGAATCCTTCGACTACATGAGAGCGCTCGAAGCCGCATCGCTCGTAAAACGGTATGGTGAGCGGACTATCGCCTGTCCCCACTTGCAGGATGTCATACTCGCCTGCATGCCGCTTGGCCACGAAGTCGATGAGCATGCGGCCATAGCCCTGATGCTGGTGAGAGGGATTAACCGCGATGTTCTTGATCTCCAGCACACCGTCGCCCACGCTGTTCACGACGCACTCGCCTATCACGATGCCGTCGACCTCCAAGACGTACATCGCGCCTTCGTCGAGATAGCGATCGATCATGCCCTCCTGCTCGTCGGCAAGCAAGAGCAGGGGCAGATGACGCCGCCTGTCGCCATGTTCCTCGCGAATGAGCATGGGCGGTTCTCCTTAAAACGGGGGCTTTGGCATCATTGTAAATGCCATAGAGGGTCATCGCATCCGGATGACCCTTACAACCTCAACGACGAGGTCTTGGTCACGCTCAACGGCGAGGAACACCTGCTAACCAAGACAAGCATCATCTTCTGCCCGCTGGCACGGTGGCACATACACGCCAGCATTCGCCGCGTGGACAAGCCGATCTTTCGCTTCTCGGTGGTGACGGCGACGAAGTACGAACGGGGCGTACGGGAAGTGAGGAGCTGCTCTGACCGTGGACTTTAACCACACAGTATGATAGGATGGGTAGGCACTCACCGCTGCAACGGTGCGCGTATCTCAAGTATTCCTATCAGTTACTTGAGCGAGATAGCCACTCACATTGTGGGTGGTTATTTCATTTCATCTGCCTTGTGCCTACCACGACCGCCACGAGCAGAGCGGCAATCGAGGCATACAGCTGCAACAAGGCGACCAGAAACTCCATATCCATACGCGTACCTGCTTTCTGCCTAGCGAGATACGCTTGCACCTACCCATATCACCAGTCGCTTTCGCGACGAGCGACCCGGTATTCAGATTTCAAGGAGCGGATGCTTCCCTGCTCATATACGAACATTTGTTCTATTATAGCAATACAATTTGCATATGTCATATTTAAATTTGGGATTACAATGAGGTCATTCACATGAAATGAGAAGCGCGCATGAGCCTGACGAGAGTGGCCATTCCCCTATCGGGAAAGATCGGCGATAAAGGGACAGTTGCCTTGCAGACACTGGCCCGCGACCTGGGTACGATGGGCATCACCGTCACACTTCCCGACCCTCCCGCCGGCGGCGAGCTCGTCTTCGAGTACGACCGCGATGCCTACAAGCGCGGCGCCGGTCGCAAGAGAAAGCAAGCGCCTGACGACAGCGCAATTGCCGGCATGAGCGAATCGGAGGCAGATGACTGGCTCGTCAGAACGGCAGCCAAGGTAATCGCCGAGGCCCTTGGTGTGTCACGCTCGACGGCGTACCGCCGCAAGGCCGAAGCCAGGCAGCGGGTGGAGTACGCGATGGTAAGTATGGAAGAGAAATAGCCAAGATGTGACAATTCTAGACTGCCGATCACCACTTTTCTGGGTCCTGGAAGCGCTTTATTGACACGATGTCTTCCATGCGTAACCGCATTCGGTTTAGCGTGATTACCAGTCAGCATGTCACTACTCCAAAACCAAACGTACAACCAGCGGTCTCCTCGTCCCACTTCTGCGACTTGAACAGATTTGCCGAGATAGAGCCTGGCTTGTCCACTTCGCCATAGCACCGCCGTTTCAGGGCAATAAAAGTCGCCCCCCCCCCCCCCGGAGGACGGCTAGTTTCAATCGATGCTCACTAGGGCAAGACGCTAATCAACAACGCCCTCACGTATCGGCGCTCCGAAGATCATCCCTTCGCCGAGTGCGTAGGCGAACATGAAGGCATCTCCGCTTCTTCGGTCAATAACGACCGGAGATGAACCACCGAATCCGGTATCACCAGAGAATCCGAACACGAAGGCATTTTCGTATTCCTCGAAATTGTCGATTTCGTTCTTGTTGTCTTTCGCGATTTTCAGCGCCTCATCATATGAAATCATGCGTCCTACCCTCTCGATTTTGTCGTGAGCTCTCGTGCTCGATATTTGACTACCAGTTAGTATGTCACAGCTCCAAAACCGGACACGAAAAATCCCCTCCCGCGCATCCGTCATGGGCGCACAGGAGGGGGTTGATCCGATGGTCTCGCTCAACGTCGTGGCGCTAGAGAAGGTTCACGCCGTACTTCTCGCCGATCCTCTTCTTTATCTTGTCGTACTCTCGCTTACCCTCGCCGAACGCGAGCGATTTGCCGCCGTTCCTCTTCTGCCACTCGAGCGCCTCCTTCATCGCGCAGACGCTGGCGTGTTTGTAGTCGTTCCTCCATCCCCTGAGCTCCTTCGCCTTGCGGTCCTGGTGCCACATGTAGAGGAGGATGCCGCCGACGACGAACGGACTGGACAGCAGGCAAACCACGAACGGAAACATAATCAACGCCATCACGCCTCCTCACAGGTCACCGGACAGCGCCTCGATGATGAACTCGTCGACGAGGTTGACCTTGCCCATCTCGTCGTCCACCTCGTTGCGGCGCAACAGCTCTGACCTCAGCGTGTCCTCGTCGTAGCGGGTCTCGCGCATCAGGTAGCCAATCACGGCGTCAGTCCACGCCTTGGTCGCCCCGAGCTTGCATTCCAGTAGCTTGGTCGCGTACGGCTCTGCGAGGACGAACTCTCCGTCCTCGGTCATGCCCCACGGTGCGTTCATGCGGCACCTCCTACTCTTCTTGATTACGTTATATCACGCTCTACACGTTCGGGTGCGTCGAATATCGGTCAGTCGACTTCCCAGCACATGTCACTGTAGACGATCTTGGATGCGTCGAAGCCCTTAGCCCCGCACTCGCACCTCCAGTTGTCGTGCCTCCACCGGTAGTCGTCGTTGAGGTCGTGGCCCATGCACCGCTTCTCCTTGCCGCAGCGTGGGCACAAGTCGCGGCTAATCTCGTTCTGAACCGTCTGCACGGCTATTCCTCCTCAGTTGACACGATTATCTCCATGCCGGTATAACCGACCCTCCCGCACTTCGGACACACCGTTTGACTACCAGTCAGTATGTCACTGCTCCAACACATAGCGTCGCCGGTACCGCCGCTTGTGTGCGTTTGACTACCAGTCAGTATGTCACTGCTCCAAAACCCCGTCTGCACGATTGGCGCTGTGGGCTTCACGAAGTACTCCTTGAGGGCCTCTGCGCAGGCGTTGACCTCGTCCTCGGTCGAGCCGTGGAGTGCTGCAGCCGGTACGCCCGTTGCCTTGGACGCGGCGGCAATCCATGCCGCCTGATCCTTCTCGGCCTGAAGCGCCGTTGCCCTTGCCTCGGCCTCGGCTTGCGCGTCGAGTGCCTTTTGCAACTCGCTCTTGTCGGCGTCCGCCTTGGCCTGCGCCTCCTCGTAGGCTGCCTTGTACTTGTCGTAGTCCTGGTACTTCGCCTGAACGTCCCGCTTCTGCTTCGCGAGCAGGCCGTTCACCTCCTCTTGGGTGAACGTCTTCCCAGAATCCCCAGCTGCCGGATTCTGGTCGCTCCCTGTCGGGGTGGTTCCCGCCTGAGCGGTGCTCTGATTGGGCATGATGCCCTCCTTTCTCCCGGCCCCAGCCGGTGTCGGCGCGCGGTGCTCCTCCCGCGCGATGAGTTGATTGCCCGTCGAGACACAGGCCGGATTCGCACCGGCGAACATGACTCGGTTGCACGGTCCACGCGCTTTCCTCCGTGATTCGGCCGGACGTCGTTGCGCCCCCGTTACCTCACGGCTCTCGCGTCGCTGGGCCTCTTCGGGCATGAAAAAAGCCGCCCCGTTGGGACGGCTAGATTCCGAATGTTGAGAAGCGCCCCGATGCGGGACGCCAGATGGGAAAAAAGAAAAGCCGCCAGGAGACGGCTGGATGTCAAGCGTGGTATAATCTATCCAAGTAAATTTGCTTAAATGAAAGCCAATGGCGGACTGACCTGTGTGACAGCCAACGCGTTGGCTTTCATCTTTTTATTCGCCTTACTCCGTCTTCCGTTACGAGAAGGACTTCAACGATTTCTGGGAACGTGTCTTTGAAATCGTGGCTTACTTCGAGGACGTGGTTTTCCATTTCGTCAAGGTTCATGCCACTACGTTTTCCCGAAATCACCAATCTATCGCTTTGCGGATTCCTTACTTTTGACTTGCCGTGGCCGTTTGACTACCAGTCAGTATGTCACTGCTCCAAAACCGATAGCGGATGGCTTGTCCAGCTTCGGGCATATAGGCAGAAAAGTGTGTAAAGCCTAGTCGATCGAGTATGGATAGGGTG
>USOR01000089.1 GCA_900556425.1 uncultured Coriobacteriaceae bacterium | reverse complement strand
CCGGCGCTTGGTGGCGTCTACAAGCTCTCGGCCCAGCGCGATTCCCGCGATGGGGAATGGCACGATTGCCTCAAGGTGTCCGAGTCGACGGCGAAGCTCACCATTCCGGGCGTGTTGGATGTTCGTCGCTATCATCATCCAGACGG
Source organism: uncultured Coriobacteriaceae bacterium (assembly GCA_900556425.1). Taxonomy (GTDB): domain Bacteria; phylum Actinomycetota; class Coriobacteriia; order Coriobacteriales; family QAMH01; genus QAMH01. The sequence continues at coordinate 4,735 of USOR01000089.1, read as the reverse complement.
TAGCTATGCGGGAGACATGATCTATGACGAAAGGTCTGACGTGCGAAGCTGCGAGACTATCGTCGATCCCGTGGATGCATTGCGCCGCAAGAACCTCGAGGGACTTGAGTGCACGACGCTCCTCGAGCCGTTGGTGCGGGAGGGAAAGCCCGTTCTCGCGAGCGAAGAGCAGACGGCGCATAGGGCACGAAACCGTGCGTTCAGGCAGCTCTCGTTTCTGGACGAGAGCAACAAGCGCATTCTCAATCCCTATTCGTATCCCGTCGGGCTCGAATACGGCCTATGGCAGAAGCGGAAGGACATGGCAGCCCGTCTTCGCGTGCGGAAAGAGCCGTGCACAGCCTCGTGATCTTTCCTGCTTGAATGTTGCATTTGCTACAAAACGCCATCCCTTAATCTTGCACATCGCTACAGGGCCAGTAACTGCGTTTTTCCATACTGTCACAGGGGCGATTATCGGCATCGCTCCTGCTCGAGTACGACAGAGGGGAGAGCGATATGGATCAGAAGACGGCAATCGTCACGGGTGGTGGAGGAGCTAGTGCAGGCGGTTCTGGTCGTTACATTGCGCATAAGCTCGCTGATCAGGGCTATTTCATAGTCGTATGGGATATCGACGACGATATGGGAATAGATACGCTTTCCTTTCTGAAGTTGAGGAACAAGCGTGCCGCGTATGTGCACTGTGATGTGACCAAGGAAGAGCAGGTCAAAGAGGCCGTTGCTCAGACCATCGACCATACGGGACGCATCGACGTCCTCGTTAACAACGCTTTTTGGCATGCCGACGTGCAGCCACCGCTGCACGAGGTGTCCCTAGAGGATTGGGATAAGCATATCGACGTAAATCTCAAGTCGGTGTTTCTCAGCTGCAAGCATGCGATTCCCCATATGCTGGAGCAAGACAAGAGCGCAATCGTGAACATCGGTACGACCGGTGCTCGCCGCGGTGAGCTAGGCTATGCCGCCTATGCGGCAGCCAAAGCCGGTGTCGAGTCGCTTACACGTTCCATTGCCGCCCAGTACGGACGGCAAGGCCTCAGATGCAACTGTGTGGTACCCGGGCTCGTTCTGAACGTCCAGACGGAAAAGATGATGGAGAAAATGCCGCAGATGGCCGAAGCGTTCGCGGCTATGGACAGACAGGCTCTTCTCGAGCCAGGACACGGGTCGGGAATGGACGTTGCCGAGGCTGTGGGTTTTCTCGTTTCGGATGCGTCACGCTGGATGACGGGGGAGAGTCTCGTGATTGATGGCGGGACGATAAGCCATAACCCCACATGGGCGGATGTCGCCGGAATCTAACCGAGCGCGCTTTCGAAGGCATTGCAGGCAAATCATCAGGCAGCAACGCGTGGCATACAAAGATGCGCGCGAGAAGGATTGAAGAGAGGAAAGGTTCAAGCATGAAGAACTACATGGATTTAACCGGAAGAGTTGCAATTGTCACTGGCGCCTCGTCGGGATTGGGCTATGAATACTGCAAGGCCCTGGCCGAAAACGGAGCCAAGGTCGCGGGTTTTGCCCGTCGCATCGAGAAGCTCGAGAAGCTCAAGGACGAGATCGAGGCGACAGGTGGGGAGTTTTTGCCGGTCGCTTGCGATGTCAGCAATGAGGAGCAGGTCGTTGCGGGAGTCCAGAAGGTCATCGACACTTTTGGAAAGGTCGATATCCTCGTGAACAATGCCGGAATGATGGCGTACTGTCCCACGGTTGACCTTCCTCTCGAGCGCTGGCAGCAGGTCGTGGACGTGAGCCTTACGGGCTATTTCCTGATGGCGCGGGAATGCGCCAAGAACATGATCGAGAACAACTACGGACGCATCATCAACACGGCATCGATGTATGGTCACATTGCATCATTCCATCACCCCATCCTTGCCTACAACGCGACAAAGGGAGCTGTACCAAACTTCACACGCTCGCTCGCGCAGGAGTGGGCGCAATACAACATCACCGTAAACGCAATTGGCCCCGGCGAGTTTCCGTCCGAGATGATGGTGTTCGATGATGCCGCCTTGGCCGAGCTAAAGGAGCGCTGCCCTATCGGCCGTCCAGGTCGTATCGAGGAGCTTTGCGGACAGCTGCTCCTGTTTGCTTCGGATGCGAGTGCGTACACCACGGGACAGACGATTTACATTGATGGTGGATGGACGGCAGTCTAGACCTCTAAACGCAAACGTCCTTCTTCTCTCGGGCACCTCCTTTGGGAGGTGCCCGTTGCTATGGCCCTTTTACCAACGTTTGTAACCATCGCTACATAAATCCATTCCGTAACAGTGTCAGAAGGCACAGACCGAAAAACGCAAGGTAGGCATACTCCAAACAAGGTTCCCATCAACAGAAATGGGGTGGAGGCCGGAGGGATTCCGGTCAGAAGAAGTTCGTAACGAAAGCAAGAGAGGCAAGAGGAGGTTATTTATGGCAGAGAGGGTGAAGTTCGAAAGCAGCTGGGCTCCCAAGGAGGGCCAGCTCGAAGCTGTTCGCGAGCGCATCATGGAAGTCCATGATAACGAGGAGACGGTGTATACGTCTTGCGCTGCCAATGGCTGCTTCGACCTTTGCGTGCTCAAGGTGCACAAGAAGGACGGCAAGGTCACTGCCATCGAGACTGACGACACCATCAATCTCGGTTCTGGTCGCGAGGATTCCTATACGGATCTCGATAGGATTTGCAGCGGTTTGGTTCAGCATCGCGCTTGTCCGCGCGGTCGTTCATGGAAAGAGTCGATTTACGCTCCCACGCGTCTGCTGTATCCCATGAAGCGCAAGCACTGGAGCCCCGAGGAGCCCAATGGACATCTGCGCGGCGAGGACGAGTACGAGCGCATCACCTGGGACGAGGCGCTGGATTACGTTGCCAACGCCTATAGGGACACGCGCGAGAAGTACGGTCCCTATTCCGTTTGGATGGACACCATCTGCGGTAATCACTATGACCCATTTGCTGGCTTTTTGCCTGGCGGCGGCATCAACGGCACTGGTATCGACTCGTTCTATCCCAACTACGTCGCTGATGATTGCGTCTATGGCTACCAGGTCAATCTGGAGACGTGGATGGAAGGCAGTGCCTGGAACACGACCGAGGGCCCGGCAATCCTGAACTCTGACCTCATTATCCTGTGGGGCGTTGACGTCGTACTCAACTATCCGGAGTTCCAGTATTGGTTCCAGCTTGCCAAGGACAAGAACATCCCCATCATCTACATCGATCCGCGTTATAACAACACGGCGCAGACGATGGCAACCCAGTACATTCCCATCCGCCCGGGCACTGACGCCGCCGCCATGCTTGCGATGGCATATGTCATGTTCGACGAGGAGCTCTACGACAAGGCGTTCTGCGATGAGTGGGTCGAGCCCAAGGGTCTCGAGCTCTTCCGCAAGTACGTCATGGGCGAAGAGGCTGGCGACATTCCCAAGACACCCGAGTGGGCAGCAGAGATCTGTGGCATTCCCGCAGAGACGATTGCCGAGCTCGCCCGTCTGTATGCTTCCAAGGACACGGTGTACTTCCGTCAGGTTTGGGCTGCCGCCCGTATGGTCAACGGCGTGGATACCGCTCGCATCTACAACTATCTCAATGTCCTGGGCGGCAACGTTGGCAAGTCCGGCTCCTGCATCGGCTCGAGCTTCGATGCTCCGCACATCCCCACGTTGCGCAGCAAGCCGACGCACTATCTCGGTACCGCCATGCCCGAGTATGCAAGTCCGCAGCTTGTCGAGGCAGAGCAATGGGCACGTGCTGTGCTCATGCATGAGCAGCTGGAGAATGGCGAGATCACGGAGCAGGAGTACAAGGCCGCAATTGGCTGCCCCGAGAACAATCCCATTCCCAACATCAAATCGCTCATCTACCTCATCGAGAGCCCGCGTCAGTTCATCGGCAACTACCAGGACACCAACGAGCGTATCGAGGCCGTCAAGAAGCTCGACTTCGTCGCCATCTCGCACTGGGATATGGCTGCTTCCTCGAGCCGCTACGCTGACATTTTGATGCCGCTTTCCGACTGGCGTCTCGAGGGTGGCTCTTCTTCCGGCTACAACGGTAACGGCCCGTTCTGCTGTGGCCTGTCGCCGTCGCTTGGCAACTACTTCATGTACTACAACAAGGTCATCGATGCTCCGGGTGAGTGCATGCATCCTTGGTGGGTCGAGAAGGAGATCGGCAAGCGCCTTGGCCTGGGTGACAAGCTCATGCCCTACATCAAGGACACGAAGCCCGAGGAAATGGACGAGGTCGTCGATGCGTACATGGGCGCTGTCTACGAGGCTTGGGCAGCCAACATGACCGACTATCCGGAGGACATCGTTCCCCAGGATTGGGAGACCTTCAAGAAGAAGCCCATCATCATCATCCCGCAGGATTATCCCCATACCAAGTTCGAGCAGGAAATCAAGGACAAGACTCCGTTCAAGACCCGTTCCGGCAAGCTCGAGTTCTACAACGAGCATTACGCCGAGGTCAACCCCAAGGGCGTCTCGGACATGTACGGCGCTGCCCTTGGCGAGCCGCTGCCCCCGATGGCCCGTTGGCGTCCCAGCCAGCAGAGCCTCTTCTCCGCGAAGACGAAGGAGTACCCGCTCTATCTTGTCACGCCGCACTCGTTCTTCCGCCAGAACATGAACGGTGACGCGAACCTACTCATGCGCGACGAGTATCGCAACTCCGTGTGGCTCAACCCCGCCGACGCGAAGGCCCGCAACGTCAAGGACGGCGACCTGGTGCTCGCAT
>USOR01000088.1 GCA_900556425.1 uncultured Coriobacteriaceae bacterium | reverse complement strand
CCATCACGCTCGAATGCGCACCGGCGATATAGAAGCGTTTGGATGCTGATGGACATAAGCGCAGACGAATTACGCTGCGCTATCCCTTCACCGCGTTGCGGAAGAAGGCAATCTCCTTTGCGTAGCCATCAAGCTCGTTGGGGGTCTCGAGGATGCACGGAAGACCTTGCAGCGCGGGATGTTTGAGGACGCGGACGAGGGCATCCGCCCCTATCTCGCCCTCACCGATTCGTGCATGGCGATCCTTATGAGCCCCGCACACGTTGAGCGAATCATTGACATGCAGCGCCTTGAGATGGTCGATCCCGATGACCTTGTCAAACTCGTCAAGTACGCCATCGAGATCGCCCTTGATGTCGTAGCCCGCATCCCAGACATGGCAGGTATCGAGGCACACGCCGACCTTCTCGGGATGCTTCATGCGCTCGCGGATCGCGGCAAGCTCCTCGAAGGTCGAGCCGACCTCTGATCCCTTTCCCGCCATCGTCTCGAGCAACAGCGTCGTCGTCTGGTCGGCCGTGATGACTTGGTTCAGAGTCTCGGCAATCTGCTCGATACCCACCTCGGCGCCCTGACCCGTATGAGAGCCCGGATGCATGTTGAAGTACTGTCCAGGCGTGTACTCCATGCGTGCCAAATCATCATCGAGCGCCTCGTGCGCAAACTCGCGTACTGACTCCTTGGCAGAGCAAGGATTAATCGTATAGGAACCATGCGCGACGATCGTTCCCATGCCGATTTCCTCGCAAGCACTCTCGAAACGCTTGATATCCTCGGGGTCGATGGCTTTGGTGGCACCACCGCGAGGATTGCGCGTGAAAAAGGCGAACGTATTGGCTCCGATGTCCTGCGCCGTGCGGGCCATCGCCTCATAACCCTTACTCGACGAGAGATGACAGCCTATGACGAGTTCTTGTTGCATTGTTTGCCCCCGATAACGCCCGTCTACGGGCGATTAAGCAACCGGTCGAAGAGCTCGCGGGCGATGAGACGCTTGGGAAGGACGGGGAGCTCCTCGACGTCATCGGCACCCACGAACCAGACGCGATTGTCGGCAGAACCCATGCCCAGCTCTCCCGAGACATCGTTTGCCACGACGAGATCGGCGTTCTTGGAGAGGAGCTTCTTGCGTGCCGACGCGAGAACATCACAGGTCTCCGCGGCGTAGGTCACGACCTTGGTAGCACCCTTGTCTGCCGCAAGCGTCGCCGCGATGTCGGGATTGGGAACGAACTTGACCAGCAGGTCCTCCCCATCGTGCTTGATCTTCTGCTCCCGAACCGCCTCTGGTTTCCAGTCCGAGACGGCCGCGACGAAGACGGCGATATCGGCATCGGCAAAAGGCCCCCTGCACGCATCAAGCATCTCGTCAGCCGTGCGCACGGGGATGACTTCGACGCCCTCGGGAGCGGCAAGCGCGACAGGGCCAGAAACGAGCGTGACCTGTGCTCCCCGATCTCGTGCCTCCGCCGCGATGGCATAACCGGATTTGCCGCTGCTTCCGTTGCTGATATAGCGTACGGGATCGAGCGGTTCTTGGGTGGGTCCTGCCGTTACGAGCATGTCACGTGAGCGCGCAAGCACGTCGAACGTTGCCTGCACGATGGCTTCCGGCTCGGCCAGACGCCCCGCTCCGACATCTCCGCAGGCAAGGTAGCCGCTATCGGGATACACGATGGTGCAACCGCGTGCCTCGAGCGTGGCGATGTTTTCCTGCGTGGCAGCATCGCGCCACATCTCGACATTCATGGCAGGCGCTATGACAAGTGGCACCTTCGTGGCAAGCGCCGTCGTGGTGAGCAGATCGTCGGCAACTCCTCGCGCAATCTTCGCGATAACGTTTGCCGTGGCAGGCGCAATGAGAAATACGGCAGGCTCCTTGGCAAGGGAGACGTGGTGGATGGGATCACCAGGCTCATCGAAGAGCCCAACGGCAACCTCATGGCCCGAAAGCGCCCGAAAGGTGGTAGGGCCCACGAACTCGGTGGCATGCTCGGTCATGACGACCTTGACATCTTGACCGGCCTTTTGAAGCAGCCTCAATATCTCGCACGACTTGTAGGCCGCAATGCAACCCGTGACGCCTAGCAAGATCACGAGTCATCCCCCTCCCCTTGCGGGACGACCATCATGCGATGGCAATTGGGGCATTCGGCGATCTCGCCACCCTTGCGCAGCTTGGCGAGCATGCCATCGAGAATAGTCGATCGACATGCCGTGCAATGGTCGTCTTCAAGGCGGGAGACGGCAACGCCGTTCTTTTCGGCACGCAATGCCTCATAGCGTTGCGCCATGGCTGAATCAAGTTGGGCTATGAGCGCCGCACGCTTGGTCTCGAGCTCGCTAATGTGCGCCTTGATTGCGCTACCCTTCTGCTTGAAGCTCTCGGTATGATGCGCCTCGGCATGGTCGGTCTTGGCAAGGGCCTGGGCCACCTGCTCGGCAAGGTTATCGACCTTTATCTGACGCTCGAGCAACTCGTCTTGCTCGATGGCGATGTTCTTCTGACGCTTGACCTGGCCCTCCATATCGCGCGTGATGGATGCAGTGGCACGGTAATCTGCATTCGTGTCGAGCTTTTCCTGCAGGGCCTTGATCTTGGCGATGACACGCTCCTCTTCGGCCTGGAGTTTGGCGAGCTTGCCCTCGACTTCATCGAGAAGCTCCACGACCTGATCTTGCTTGCCCTTGATTTCCTTGCGCTTTGCACGGCAATCCATGATCGCCTTGAGTTCGGGCAGCTCGTCCAGTTCGCGTTTGGAACGCATGATCTGCGTATCGCAGTCCTGCAAATCGAGAAGCACCTTGCTATCGGACATGGATCAATCTCCTTCTCACGCCGTCCACCAATTACGGTGAGACCCTCGCAGGTCAACGATATCGTCTCGGACTATGCCACATGCAAGCAAAGCGTCGATGAGCACATCGACTATGGGAAGCTCCGAGCAATCGTGGCCAAGTTCGATAACCGAGAGATAGGGTTGCGCATCGACGCATAGATGATAACGCGTCTCTCCGACAATCATGCAGTCGATACCAGCATCGACGCATCGTTCGTAGAGCTCGGAATCGCTCCAGGAGCCATTCAAGAAGGCGATGCGATTGATTTGGCGCTCTGGGTCACCCCAGACGCGCGGATGGCAATCGAAGTTGCGCGCCACGAGCTCGGCGATGACGCCAAGCGTCGGATTCGTGTCCCAATCCGGAACAAGGAGGGCGCCAAAGCCCTTGTCCTGCACGCAACGACACGGATCAAGGATCGTTTCGCAGTTGCCCAGACACGAGCAGCCCATGATGGCCGCAAAGCGCTCGCGTGTTGCAATGGCACGATCTGCGTTCGTGTGCATGGCAATCGTCGCCACATCACGCTCGATGGCCTCATAGACCATGCGACCTGGCCCTGGCGTGACCGCCTGGCTCTCGGGCCCAAACTCGTTAGGACCTGTCTTTATGTAGGGAGGATGATGCGTCACGAGCACGTTGCATCCGGCTTCGGATGCCGCAATCACGTTCGCAACGCTCATGTCGAGCGCGACGGCGATCTTGCCGATGCGGCGCGTGCGATCGCCCACGGCAAGTCCCGGTTGGTCCCAGCTTTCCGCATCCTCACGCGGAAAAGCCGCAAAAAGCCTGTTCTCGAGCTCGCCAATCGTCTGTGGAGCCGTCATGTTCACGTCCCTAATCCTCAATCGCCACATGCCGTCTGTCGCCATCGGGCGTCGGAACGGTCACGAACCCATACCCCGCCCTGCTCATGAGCGCAACGGCATCGTCGAGATTTGCCGCCACATCTTGCGGTACGTGCGCATCGCTGCCGATCGTGCACTCCACGCCCGCGTCATAAAACGAACGAAGCATCTCGAGCGCGGGATACATCTCACGCGCATCATTGCGCAGGCCGGCAGTGTTTACCTCGATCATACGCCCTGCACGCGCAGCGGCCAACGCCATCTCGTAATTGTACTCTCTCGCATCGAAACTTGGACGCCAACCATACTTCTTGGGCAAGTCGGGATGCGAGAAGCAGGTGATGGGACCGGGATGCGCGGCCATGTCGAGCCACGTCTCGAAATACGCACGCCACAGGCCGTCAATGCCATATTCATCCCAGATGCTCAGGTCACGTGAATCGTCGATAGGCCGTTTGTCGATGAAATGAACCGAGCCGAGCACGTATTCGAAGGGCTTGCAAAGCTCGGTGAGCTCGTCGGCACGTCCGGGCAACCAATCGGCTTCGATACCGCAAATGAGCTGCAAGGAGCTCCCCGCATGCACGAGACGCTCGCGCTGCTCATGGAGCTCCTCGATATAGCGCTTCATGGTCTGCGAAGACATGGAGGTCTCGAACTGCGGGTCCATCCCCTCGGGAAGCACGAGATGCTCGGTCTGGGCGAAGGTCGATAGACCCAGATCATCGGCCCGCCTCACCATGTCGGCAACGGAACCCGAGCCATGCCCGGAATATGCCGAATGCGAGTGACAGTCCATGCGTTCGCATATGCGCGTCATCTGAGCACCTCGGGCAGCACCTCGATGAAGCGGTCGATGTCCTCCATGGCCGTCTCCTTGCCAAAGGAAAGGCGTATGCCACCCAAGGCGTCATCGCGGGACAAGCCAATGGCGCCCAACACATGGCTCGGATCGAGTGACGAAGACGAACAAGCGGAGCCTGATGATATCGCGAAGCCCGCATTATCGCAGCGTAGCACGACCGTCTCGCCCTCGAGTCCTCTCACATGCAACGAGAGGATATGCGGAACGACAGCTGTCCCATCGGGAACGGTGACAAGCAGCTCATGGGCGAAACCGCCCCGTGCAATGGCGCCAAGCAAATGCTCGCGCAATGAAAGAACGTGACTCCACGTTCTTTCGCGCTCCTCGATGGCATACTCGGCTGCCT
>USOR01000087.1 GCA_900556425.1 uncultured Coriobacteriaceae bacterium | reverse complement strand
AGCGCGTACGAGCTGCAGCGGCGTCACGGTGAGGCCCTGCCCAAACGTAACCGTCGCACTCTGCACGCCATCCCAGTCCTTGCTCTCCTCGAGCTGGCCGGCCGTATCGCCGGGGAAGTCGCACCCGGTCTTCGTGCCAAACCCGAAGGCATGGTAGCTGTCATAGAGCTGTGCGAGATCAACCTCGCGCGAGACGAGCGTCGTGCCCGTGTTCGAGGAATCGGCCAGAATCTTGCGCAAGGTCATGTCCTCGAAGGGATGATCGTGCGAATCGGTGATAACGGTATCGTAGACCTCAAGGGCATACGGAACCTTGTAGGTCGTGTTCTCGTCGATGTTAGCGTTATTGGCAAGCACCGAGTATGCCGTGAACGCCTTGAAGGTCGATCCCGGCTCGTAGATGTCGGTCACGGAGGCAAGCTTGCCCACCTCGAGCTTGTAGTCGCACAACTCGTCGAATGGATTTACCTCGCTCGGCTGACCCGATGCCGCTATCGCCGCCGCTTCCTTCTCGGCCGCCTCGTACTCGGCATTGCGCTCCTCGTCGCTCTTCTTCACGTACGAACAGGCCGAATAAATCTCGCCCGTGGCCGCATCCATCACGGTAATGCTGCCACCTTGCGCCTCCGTGTCTATGACCGTCGCCAGAAGCCGCTCTTCGCAGAGCTTCTGCAGGTTGATGTCGATACTTGTCACGATATCCGTGCCATCGACCGTCTCGACACGGGAGGTCTCGCCGTTGGTGATGGGAATGTCGTTCATGCCTCGCTCGAAGACGATGCTGCCATCCACGCCCTTGAGCAACTCGTCGTACTCGAGCTCGAGGCCGGAAATGCCCTTGCCATCGATGTCGACCACTCCGACGACCTGACTGCCCACGTCCCCGTTGGGATACACGCGTTTCGTATCATCGAGATAGTGAATGCCCTTGAGCTTCTCATCGCTCAGACGATTCTTGAGGGCTTCGGCAGACACGGTATCCGCCTTGCGCTGGATGTAGGCGAACGAAAGATCGGGCTGGTCGATGATCTTGAGATAGTCCTCTTTGGTCTTGCCGCTATCCTGTCCCAGGACCTCGGCGAGCACGGTGGCGAGACGATCGGGATTCGTGACCTCCTGAGGATTCACGTAGATGGTGGTCGCATCGACATTGGATGCGATGACCTCTCCGTTGCGGTCGTAGACGGTGCCACGTCGCGCAGAGAGGCTTACCTCGGTCGTATGGGAAGATTGCGCCATACGAGCGTACGCCGGGCCGCGGATGACCTGGATGTAAATGAGGTTCGCGATGATGGCGACGAGAAATACCGCAAATAGCACGAGGATGATCCAGTCCCTGGACCATCGCTCCGGCATCACGTTGCGTGCTCTGTCTTGACTATGCCTCATACAAAGAACCTACCCCGTGCTTGCGGCAATGTAGTCTTCGACGTTTTGGAGCGTGCCCGTAAGCGATATTGATCCGTCCGCATTCAAAACGACCTTGCCGGGAATGACGACTTTCAGATACTTGACGGTAGGTGGCGCGATCATGCCGATCTTGCTTGCCTCTTCCTCGATGCGCGTCGAGCTCGACAGGATGGAATGCTGGATCTCAAGCTCGTTGGTCTTGGCCTGGGCACTCGTCAACGTGCTCTCGATCGTGTTGACGTTGTCGAGCATCGCCACTGTCGAGGCAGAGAGCCATACGCGCACGGAACACAGCACGGCGATGGTGACGATGATAACGAGAGCGAGCTTGAAGGCGAAGGCATGCTCGGGGGAGATGGCCTGCAGCGCGGGATTCGACGTGCGCTGTCCGGGAATGACATGGACATCGGGACGCGCCTGGCGCTCGGGCGCCAGGTCACGGGCAGCCTGACCGGCAAACCGGGAATAACCGTAGTATTGTCGAGCAGCCTGCGCCATGATAGACGGGCGTCCTTTCTACATTACAGCTTCGTTGCAACCCGTAATCGAGCGCTATGCGCCCGGTTGTTCTCCTCAATTTCATCCGCAGCCGGCACAAGCGGCTTACGCGTCTCGACCTTCAATACCGGCTTCTTCCCACACACGCACACCGGAAGCTCCGGAGGACAGGTGCAGGGATTCTCCATCTGACGGAAACAGTCTTTCACGATGCGGTCTTCAAGCGAGTGATATGAAATGACGGCGATCCTGCCACCTGGGTTGAGCCAGCGTATGGCCGCCTCAAGCCCGCGAGACAAGACGTCAAGTTCGTGGTTTACCTCTATGCGCAGCGCCTGGAACGTACGTTTGGCGGGATGACCGCCCTTCTTCCGCGCGCTTGCGGGTATTGCTCGTTTGATGATGTCTACCAGCTGAAAAGTCGAATTGACGGGCTGCTCGCAACGCGCGTCAACAATGAAGCGAGCGATACGGGCAGCCCACTTTTCCTCACCGTATTCACGCAGGACCCGAGCGAGATCATCTGCGGTGTAGGAGTTCAGAATCTCTGCTGCGGTTAGAGTATGTGTACTCGGGTCCATGCGCATATCGAGGGGAGCGTCTTCCCTGTACGAGAAGCCACGCTCAGGAAAATCGAATTGTGGAGAACTCACTCCGAGGTCGAAGAGGACGGCATCGACGCCTGGTACGCGCGCCACGACGAGCAACTCATCCAAATCGGCGAAGTTTCCCTTGAGCAGAATCGGGTCCGAGTCAAGTCCCGCACTGTCAAGTCGCTTTCTCGCCGCCTCAAGCGCCATGTCATCCTGGTCGATGCCGATGAGCGTACCATGAGGCGCGATGCTTCTTGCTATCGCTTCGGAGTGTCCCGCTCCGCCGAGTGTGCAATCGAGCGCTGTGGCTCCATCGTACAATGCGAGTGCATCGATGCACTCATGGAGCAGAACGGGAATGTGCCGGTATTCAGCTGTCAACGTGCCGTCCCTAGTCTTCCAGGAAACTGCCGAACGGATCGATGGAATCCATGTACTCATCAAGGGCCTGGCTATCCCAGATCTCGATATGATCGCCCTCGCCGATGATGGTCACGTTTTTGTCGATGCCGACTTTTTCACACTGCTTCGGAGAGAGTTTGACACGCCCAGCGGCATCGACAGCAACCGACTCCGCACTCGAGTTGAGATACTTGTGCAAAGCGATGTGCTTCTTGCTGCGCGGGTTATAGCCCCCCTCTTCGCTATCGAAGAACGAATCCATCCACTCGTCGTACGCTTCATCTGAAAAGACGTACAACGCCTTGCCAAAATCCGCATTGGCGACCGGAACGATCGTCACCTCATCTGGCAGGGCCTTACGGAACTTAGCCGGCAAGGAAACGCGGCCCTTGTTATCAACGCTATGTTGATATTCACCGCGGAAGCGCATCTCGTCACATCCCTCGCCGTCCCGAAAATTTGGCGACCCTCCTGGCTATGTTTGATTTCTACGTTTCTTGGAGGGTCGCAGCGAGAATAATATCCCATCACATCCCACTTCACAACACTATTATGGGCATTTCTCCCCATATGACCCATCTAAATATCCTCCCATTCCCCGGAGATTAGCGAAATCCGCACAAGATGTTGTGTTCGCAATTTTGTCCAATCGCATTTGTGGGCTCTTTGAGGTGTGGGGCATTTCCCCAAATTTTTTTATGGATTTCGCATGATTTGGGCCAAATACCCACGCGAACGGATTCGCGTGGCATTCTCATCGTTTTTCGAACAGTACAATGGACCCGTACACCGAAAGACTCGACCCGAGGAGCTCGTCATGACACACAGCGATGCGCAAGGCAATTGCGTACTCTATCTCTCGGACGTTCACGGCGAATTCGATACCTTCGCCTATCTGCTCGATGGCTGGCGCGACGACTTGCGCTGGGCCCATCTCGTCGGCGACGTCTACGATCGCGGTCCTGCCCCGGACAAGATCATCGAACTGCTCATGGCCTATCCTGATGCCGACATCCAATGGGGTAACCATGATGTGGTATGGATGGGTGCTGCGCTCGGACAGCCGGGTTGCATTGCCCATGTTGTGCGCAACTGCGCGCGATATGGCAATCTAGACATCTTGACTAGTTCGTACGACATTGACCTTGCCCCCCTCGCACGGTTTGCGCTCTCCGCCTACGCCGATGACCCCTGTGACGCTTTCGCGCTCAAGTCGAACCCCGGGCTCACTGACGCAGAGCTCGAAATGAACGTCAAGATTCAAAAGGCAATGGCGGTTCTGCAATTCAAGATCGAGGCTGCGCTCATAGACAAGTACCCCAGTTTTGGGCTCGAAGACAGGAAGCTCCTGCACCTCATCGATTACGACGCCAAGACCGTCGCCGTCGATGGCGTCATCTACGAACTCACAGATATCTACTTCCCCACCGTCGACCGCGATGACCCGTATAGGCTCACCGATGAGGAGCAGGCCGTCATGGACTATCTCGTCGACGCGTTTACGGGCTGCGAAAAGCTCGCACGGCACATTCGCTTCCTCTTCGAGCGTGGCAGTCTCTACAAGATCTGCGACGGCGATTTGCTCGCGCATGCCTGCGTGCCGCTCAACGAGGATGGCACGCTCAAGGAAGTCGACATCTTCGGGGTAACCTGCAAGGGCAAAGGCCTCTACGATGAGGCGCAGAAATGGGTGCGCACGGCTTTCGAATCCGATGACGAGGCCATGCGCGAGAAGGGCCGCGACCTCATCTGGTATCTGTGGCTCGGCCCGGGATCGCCACTCTTTGCCAAGAGCAAGATGGCGACCTTTGAAATCTACCTTTGCAAGGACAAGGCGGCGCGCAAGGAGGAAAAGAACGCCTTCTATCTACTGCTCGACGAGAAAGAACCGTACGAGCGCATCTTCGAGGACTTTGGACTCGACCCCGCACGCGCCCGCATCATCTGCGGTCACGTGCCGGTCAAGGCAAAAGACGGCGAGGATCCCGTCAAGGCGGG
>USOR01000086.1 GCA_900556425.1 uncultured Coriobacteriaceae bacterium | reverse complement strand
GCCGTCATCTGCACGCGCATGCCCACCGAGAACGTCATCGCCGTTGCCGGTGAGTTCGCCTGCCCCATGATCATCGTCGATGATGGCGTCGAGGCACTCGAGAAAATCGCCGGGTCCTGGCGCGACAGACTGCATGCCATCGTCATTGGCGTGACGGGCTCTACGGGCAAGACCTCGACGAAGGATCTCCTGAGCTCCGTGTTCTCTCAGCGGTTCAAGACTACCGCAACGCAAGGCAACCAGAATAACGAGATTGGCGTACCGGCGACGATACTTGCGGCCGATGAGGACACCGAAGTGCTCATCGTCGAGCTCGGCATGCGCGGCATGCATCAGATCGAGCATCTCTGCACCTTCGTCAAGCCGAGCATCGCCGTCGTGACGAACGTCGGCGTGAGCCATATGGAGTTGCTCGGTAGCCGCGAGAACATCGCGCATGCCAAATCGGAGCTGCTCTCGGCTCTACCGGACACGGGATATGCGGTCCTCAACGCCGACAATGAATACACGCCCCTGCTCGAGAGCTTCGCGCATCTCGCGGAACGTGGCGTGACCGTGCATAGCTACGGATTCTCTCCCGAGGCCGAGACGCATGCGCAGAATGTCAGCTACGATGCCGAGGCCTGCGCGAGCTTCGAGATCGTCACGGGCGATGCCGCACCGGTGCCCGTCACGCTTGGCATGCCGGGCAGGCACAACGTTCTCAACGCGCTTGCAGCCTATGCGGCTGGCATCAACATGGGCATAGCTCCCGATGACATCGCACGAGGTCTTGCCGAGGCAAAGGCAAGCGGGATGCGCATGGAAATCGAGCATACGCCTGACGGCGTGACCGTCCTCAACGATGCGTACAACGCCAATCCGGATTCGATGCGCGCATCGATCAGCACGCTCATGACCCTCGAGGGGGATGGAAGGCGCATCGCGGTCTTGGGCGATATGGGCGAGCTCGGCTCGGATGAGTATCAGCTGCATGTTGACGTGGGAACCTTTGCAGCACAGGCAGACCTTGATATGCTCGTGTGCATTGGAACGCTCAGTGTCGGCATCAAGGCAGGCGCGCTCGCGGCGGACATGGATGCCGCTCGTGTCAAGAGCTTCACGGGCGTTGACGAGGCGATCGCGTTTCTCGAAAAAAACGTCCAGGAGGGCGACCTTGTTCTGGTTAAGGCATCGCGTTTCATGGAGTTGGAGCGCATAGTCAAGGGGATAATGCAACGATGATCAGCGTTTTTAGCCAATATCCGACGTATCAGGTCTTCCTTGCCTTCATTTTCTCGATGGCATTGACCATGATCGTCATGCCCTTCTTTATCAAGCTTCTCAAGGTGCGCCAGATTGGCCAGCAGGTGCGCGCAGACGGCCCGCAGGGTCATCTCGTCAAGCAGGGTACGCCCACCATGGGCGGTATCGTCATCCTGCTCATGATGACCGCCTCGATCTTCCTCGTGGGCACGCCCGATCCGCCGCTGCTGCTCATCCTGGCGGCAACGCTGCTTACGGGTTTGCTGGGATTTATCGACGATATCTCCAAGGTCGCCAAGGAGCGCTCGCTCGGACTGCTTCCCTACCAGAAGATGGTTGCGCTCACGCTCATATCCGTGAGCTTTTGCCTTATCGCAGTCAACTACCTGGGCATCGAGCCGTGCGTGACCATCCCCTTCACGCAGTTCAAGCTCGACCTGGGTGTTCTCACGACCGTTCTTCCCTTCGGGGATGGCTTCGAGATTCCCTGGCTCTACGTCATTTTCGTCTTCCTGCTCATGGCCGGTATGGCCAATGCCGTGAATCTCACCGATGGTCTTGACGGCCTTGCCGGCGGCGCCATCATGATTGTCATGCTCATCATGGCGGCCATCGCGTTT
Organism: uncultured Coriobacteriaceae bacterium; assembly: GCA_900556425.1. Classification (GTDB taxonomy): domain Bacteria; phylum Actinomycetota; class Coriobacteriia; order Coriobacteriales; family QAMH01; genus QAMH01. Next base: position 3,080 of record USOR01000086.1, on the reverse strand, counting down.
CGCACGGGCCAGCTTGACGTCGCGGTGTTCGCGACGGCTGCTGCCGGTGCCTGCGTCGGCTTCCTCTGGTTCAACTGCTATCCCGCGAGCATATTCATGGGAGATACGGGCTCGCTTGCGCTCGGCACGGCATTTGCCGCCATTGCGGTCATCACCAAGACCGAGCTCTTCAGCATCATCATCGGCGGTCTCTTTGTCGTCGAGGCGCTCTCGGTCATGATCCAGGTGCTGTACTTCAAGCGTACGCGCAAGCGCGTCTTCCTCATGGCACCGCTGCATCATCACTTCGAGAAAAAGGGCTGGTCCGAGACCAAGGTGGTCATCAGGTTCTGGATCGTCACCGGCCTTTGTGCGGGGGTGGGCTTCGCCGTCTACTTCATCGGGTCAATGTAGGGGAGGTGCTGCCATGGCTTCCATGCTCGTACTTGGTCTCGGGAAAAGTGGCGTTGCCTCCGCACGGCACGCGCTTGGCGCTGGCGAGGAGCTTACCATTTACGCTGGCACCGCAAATGATGCGACAAGGGCTGCCGCGCGCGAGTTCGAGGAGGCGGGAGTCCCCGTCATCTTCGATGTCGAGGATATCGAGGGCAGCTTCGATATCTGCGTCGTGTCGCCCGGTATTCCGCAAAGCGGGAGCTTCTATGCGAGCGCCAAGCGCGCAAGCAAGGAGATCATCAGCGAGCCGGAATATGCCTGGCGTCTCTCGCCCCAGTCATGGATTGCCGTGACGGGAACGAATGGCAAGACCACGACGACTTCGTTCGTGACGCACCTGCTCAATTGCTGTGGCAAATCCGCCTACGCCTGCGGCAATATCGGGATGACCTGCATTGGCGCCGTCGAGCATCGTGGCGAGGATGAGGTTCTCGTTGCCGAGATGTCGTCCTACCAGCTGGCATCGACCGTCGGTTTTGCCCCGCAGGTTGCCATTCTGCTCAACATCACGCCCGATCACATCTCCTGGCATGGCAGCTTCGATGCCTATGCGCAGGCAAAGTTCAAGGTCTTCGAGAACATGGAGGCAGGTTCGACGGCTATCGTCGGCGCAAGCGTGCTCGATGCCTATCCCGAACTGCAGACGCTGTTAGAGGGACGGGGCGTCAGGCTCGTAACCGTGGGCATGCAGCTCGATTCGACGTGCGCGTTCGAGGATGCTGAGAACATGCTCGTCTACCAGGATGAGTCCGGCCAGAGCCATGAGCTCGTCTCGACTCGGGAGCTTGGCATCCAGGGTGCTCACAATGTCGAGAATGCCCTCTGTGCTGCAAGTGCCGCTCTCGCCTGTGGTTGCGAGTTCGCATGTGTCCGGGAGGGTCTCAAGAGCTTCAAGCCGCTCGAGCACCGTCTTGAACCCTGTGGCAGCATTGATGGCATCGACTTCTTCAACGACTCGAAGGCGACCAACGTCGATGCCACCCTCAAGGCGCTCACGGCTTTCCCCGATCGCAAGATCGTGCTGCTGCTTGGCGGCAGGGACAAAATGACCGCGCTTGACGAACTTGTCGAGGCTTGTGCGGACGTTTGCCGCGCTGTCGTCGTATATGGCGAGGCGGGCGAGCGTTTCCATGAGGCCTTCGCGGATAGTCCCGTCGATTCGTATCTCGAGACGGGCATGAGGCAGGCGCTCGATTGCGCCTGCGAGGTCGCGCAGCCCGGTGACGCGATCGTGCTCTCGCCTGCATGCGCCTCCTTCGACGAGTTCGACTCGTTCGAGCATCGCGGACAGGTGTTCAAGGAGTGCGTTTCCCTGAGGACGCGGGCATAGGTGCATCATGGCACGCAAGCAGGTAACATCCAAGACGAAGGCCAGGGCAGGCTCCTCTCGCTTGCTCTCGGAGCCATCTGCCATCATGGCACCGCGCCTGCTTTTCATTCTGAGCGTTGTCGCACTGTGCATACTCGGCATCATCATGGTCTACTCCGCCTCATCGATAGCGGCCTATAACGAGTTCGGTGACGCCGCGTACTACGTCAAGCGCCAAGCGGTCTTCCTTGCCCTCGGTCTCGTCTTGTGCGTCATCTGCTGCCGTGTGCCCTATTCCTTCTGGGGACAGCCGGTTGTCTTCATCGCCTTCTGGCTCGCCACCGTTGCCATGCTCTCGCTGACCGCGTTTGGCATGGGCGTAAGCGCCCTGGGTGCCGAGCGTTCCATCGTCATCGCCGGTTTCAATTTGCAGCCGGCTGAATTCGCCAAGATCACCGTGCTCATGGCCGTGGCTTCCATCGTGCAGATGCGCATGAATGGGGCAGTGAGCGGACGCCGCTTCATCGTCATCGTGCTCGTGGCCACCATCGTTCCCCTGATCCTGATCTACCGCCAGCCCGATCTGGGCACGGCGATCATCCTTGCCGTCGGACTCATCGCATTGGCCCTGCTCGCGGGAATCTCCTGGAAGCTCATCGCGCTGATCTTTGGCGTTGTCATCGCCTATATCGTCGTGGCCTGCATCACGCAGCCCTACCACCTCGATCGTATCGTTTCCATGCTTGACCCCTGGGTCGATCCGCAGGGTGATGGCTATCAGGCGATTCAATCTCTGTACGCTTTTGGAAGCGGCGGCGTTTTCGGCACGGGCCTGGGGCTTTCTCGTCAGAAGTACCTCTACCTGCCTTATGCGCACACCGATTTCATCTATGCGATCGTCGGCGAGGAACTGGGCCTCATCGGTGCCGTTTTCGTGGTGATGCTCTTCGGGCTCTTCATCTTTGCCGGCATGCGCATCTGCCGCAATGCACCGGACATGTTCGGATGCATGCTGGCTGGCTCGTTTACGGTCATGATCGGGTTTCAGGCCTGCGTGAACATGGCCTGCGTCACGGGCATTGCCCCCGTAACCGGCAAGGCGCTTCCGTTTATCAGCTACGGTGGCTCGTCCCTCATCGCGACGATGATCATGATCGGCATCATTCTGTCCGTCTCGCTGCGCTCAAAGGTCGGCATGAGCCACGAGCGCAAACGCGATAATCTCAGGGTCATCGATGGCAGGGACGGGATGCGGAGCGAGACGTCCTCGTCACATGTCGAGCGCGACAACGTCATCCGTCTGCATGACCCTGCCCGCAAGAGAGATGTCACGGCA
>USOR01000085.1 GCA_900556425.1 uncultured Coriobacteriaceae bacterium | reverse complement strand
CGGCAAGACGGTTCTCATCATGGAGCTCATCAACAACCTCGCCCAGGAGCACAACGGCACGTCGGTGTTCACGGGCGTCGGTGAGCGCACCCGTGAGGGCACGGACCTCTACCTCGAGATGAGCGAGTCGGGCGTTATCAACAAGACCTGCCTCGTGTATGGTCAGATGAACGAGCCGCCGGGAGCGCGTCTGCGCGTCGGTCTGGCAGGCCTGACGGTTGCCGAGTACTTCCGCGACCAGGGCCAGGACGTTCTGCTGTTCATCGACAACATCTTCCGCTTTACCCAGGCTGGCTCCGAGGTCTCCGCATTGCTCGGCCGTATGCCGTCCGCAGTCGGTTACCAGCCCACGCTGGCCACCGAGATGGGCGACCTGCAGGAGCGCATCACCTCGACCGCCACGGGCGCCATCACCTCCGTCCAGGCCGTCTACGTTCCCGCTGACGACCTGACCGACCCGGCTCCCGCCACCGCGTTCATCCACCTCGATGCGACGACGGTTCTGTCGCGCTCCATCGCCGAGCTCGGCATCTATCCGGCCGTCGACCCGCTGGCTTCCACGAGCCGCGCCCTCGATCCTTCTGTTGTGGGCGACGAGCACTATCGTGTCGCCGTGCAGGTGCAGGAGATCCTCCAGGCCTATTCGGACCTTCAGGACATCATCGCCATCCTTGGTATGGACGAGCTTTCCGAAGACCAGAAGCTGGTCGTTGCCCGCGCCCGTAAGGTGCAGCAGTTCCTGGGCCAGCCGTTCCATGTTGCCAAGCAGTTCACCGGCATCGACGGTAAGTACGTCAAGGTCGAGGATACGGTTCGCTCGTTCAAGATGATCATTGACGGCGAGATGGACGACGTTCCCGAGCAGGCGTTCCGTAACAAGGGTGACATCGAGGAAGTCCTCGAGGCCGCCAAGGAACTCGCTTAAAGAAAGGGTGCAATCAAACCATGCTGCAATGTGAAATCGTCACTCCCGAAAGCAAGCTGTATTCCGACGAAGTCAATTTCGTGGTAATACCCGCTTCCGAGGGCGAGATGGGCATCTACTCCAAGCACGAGCCCGTCGTGACTACGCTCAAGGCCGGTACCGTGCGCGTGACCGAGACAGAGGGTCAGGAGCCCGTACGCTACATTGTGGCCGGTGGATATGCACAGATTGAGGCGAATCGCGTCATTGTGCTCGCCGATCACGCGGCCGCCCTGCAAGAGCTCGACGAGACTGCCATCAAGGTCCATATTGACGACCTCAAGGAGAAGATGGCCGACCTTAAGGATGACGATCCTAATCGTGCGTTCATCGAAGACGAGGTCAAGTGGAACCAGGTTCTTCTCGAGCAAACCAAGTAGTGCCAGCGAGCAAGTTTCCACTTATGCGAGGGGCCGCCATTGGGCGGCCCCTCTTGCATTTGCATGTGGATTTGTGACAGCCGTCCGTGTTGGTAATCACTGCCTGCGCGTATCTTGCGAATGTCTAGGATTTGAGGGCGGCCAATGCGGCTTTTTGACGCACATCTAGGATTGGATAAGCTGAAATCCTAGAGATTCGCAAGATACGCGCAAGAGTAACGGGTAAATCCTAGACATTCGGAAAAACTGCGCACGCTAGTGTGCAACGAAGCACATTTTCGCGGTGTCGATGTCGGTGAACGTGAGGGGGACGAGCTCTCCGACGGGCAAATTCGGGTCACAGGTTATTGTGTGATAGGACTCGCTTGTGCCGATTCCCGGTCGCTCGATAATCACCTGCTCGCTCGTGCCTATGCGACGCTCCATGTCCGCAAGCGCAAGGCGCTGGCCAAGCTCGATCAGCTTCTGGGAGCGTATGGCCTTCACGCGAGGGTCAATCTGGTCGATGCGCGCGGCTGCCGGCGTGCCCGGACGCTTCGAGTACCGAAAGACATGCAATCGCATGAAGCCGCAGTTCTCGACGAGCTTGCACGTTTGCTCGAAGTCCTCATCGCTTTCGCCGGGAAAACCGACGATGACGTCGGTTGAGAGGGCGCACCGCGGTATTGCGGTGCGTAGTTGCGTGACAAGTGATGCAAACGCATCAGCGTCATAGTGGCGGTTCATCTCGCGCAGCACCTTGGAGGAGCCTGACTGCAGGCAGAGGTGCAGGTGACGGCAGAGACGCCCATCGGAATGCGCCAACGCATCGATGAGCGAAGACGAAACGCTTTGAGGTTCGACCGAGGATATGCGGACGCGTCCTACCGTAGTTTGCGTGAGGAGTAGCGAGCTTAGACCTGCGAGGTCGGTATCACCGTCGGCGTATGCGGCGAGGTCGATGCCAACGAGCACGAGCTCGCGTACGCCACTGTTGGCAAGTACCTGAGCCTGACGGAGTACCCTGGCTGCAGGCACCGATCGTGCCGGCCCACGAGCGACGTGGACGATGCAATAGCTGCATGCATTGTCACAACCATCCTGGATTTTGAGATCGACGCGCGTCCTGAAACCGTTGCTGCCATGGGCTCGAAGCTCGATATGCTCGAGCTCGTCGGGGCCAGAAGGCTCTGCGTTACCAAGAAGACGTGCCGCAAGACTCGGCACCTTGTGCTTGTCCGCCTCACAGCTTACGCGGGCATCGATTCCACCATATACATTGTCATCGATGTTGATGGCGCATCCCGTCACGATGAGCGGCATGTCTCCTGCTCGAAGTAACGAGCGAATCGCCTTGCGGTTCTTGGTGTCCGCCTCACCCGTGACCGTGCAGGTATTGAGAATGTTGACGTCGCTTGTGTCGGCGGTTTCGGCGCGTGTCCATCCAGCGCTCAACAACGCGGCGGCTATGGTCTCGGACTCGGCCTGATTGACCTTGCAGCCCAGGGTATGGATGTGAAAGCGCGGAATGGAAGCCCTCGCGTTCTTGGTATGGTGCTGATGTCTCTAGCGATGGTTGCCGAGGCCACCGAGCGTGTACATGCACAGGGCCGTGGCAACGGTACCGGCAGTCTCGGTGCGCAAGATAAGCTCGCCGAGCGAGACGATCTTGACAAAGCTTCCCAGGGCCTTGATCGCCTCGACTTCCTCGGCGGTAAGACCGCCTTCGGGACCGATGACGAGCGCGACATGGCTATCGATGTCGCAGCCTTCGAGCGCATCGGTGACAGACAGCGGCGTGCCGTCAGCACGCTTGTCGGCCTCCTCCCAGGCAATGACGACGCGATCGTAGTCCATGAGCTCGCGGCAGATATAATCGAGGCCCGTCGGGTCGTCGACGATGGGCAGGATGTTGCGCCCCGACTGCTTGGCAGCGGAAAGCGCGATGCGACGCCAGCGATCCCCTTTGCGACCGCGCTCGTCAAGCGCGAGACGCACGACTGTGCGTGCGGAGAGGAAAGGAATGATGCGACCGATGCCGAGCTCGGTTGTCTGACGGATGGTCTGTCCCATGCGGTCGCCCTTGGAGATGCCCTGCACGAGCGTAAGGTCGGGCAATTTCTCGAGCGGCATGTTCTGGATGCAGCGACCCGTTACCTCGAACTCGTCAATCGTGACGACCTCGACCTCCCAGCACTTGCCGCCAGCGGCGACAGCAGCGATGTGCTCGCCCTCCTTGATGCGGCGTACGGTGAGGTGATGGAGCTCCTTATCGGAGAAGGGGAGGGTGACGATATCGCCTTCGGGCAATTCGCCTTCCATGAAGAAACGAGGTATGGACATGTACATCTCCCATTGGGACGCGTGCGAAAGACACTCGCTGATTAGTATCTTGGCTATCTAAACAGGTGTATTGTAGCGGTTTTCAGGTCATGCTATAGTGGCACAGTCAAAAGGCGCGGCAAGCGTCTCGACTTTCCTTTTCACAGTCAATCCCCGTTTGAAATTTCGTTCCTTGCATACCCCTGCTCAGGTTCGCGAACGGTGAAGACAATCAATGTACGAAGGAGCCATAGTGAAGTTTTTCCTGGATACTGCCGACCTGTCCGAAATCGAAGAGGTTGCATCGTGGGGAGCCCTCGCCGGTGTCACCACCAACCCAAGCCTCTATGCCCGTATTGGTGGCAAGCTTGAGGACTTCGAGAACCACCTTGTCAAGATTTGCAAGCTTGTCGATGGCCCCGTGAGCGGCGAGGTCACCGCCGAGGACCGCGATGGCATGATCGAACAGGGCCGCACGCTTGCGGCGCTTGCCGACAACATGGTCGTCAAGATTCCCGTTTGCGTCGAGGGCCTTGCTGCGACGCGCGTGCTTGCCGAGGAGGGCATCGACGTTAACATGACGCTCGTGTTCACCGTGCCTCAGGCGCTGCTTGCCGCACGCGCTGGTGCACGCTACATTAGCCCCTTCGTCGGACGCTTCGATGATATTGCCGAGGATGGCCTTGACCAACTCGGTGACATCGTGACGGCTATCCAAAACTACGATTTCGGCCATCCGGTCGAGATCATCGCCGCGTCTGTCCGCTCCGCCAACCATGTGACGCAGGCAGCCCTTATGGGTGCAGACATCGCGACCGTTCCCTACGGTGCGATGAAGCAATGTATCTATCATCCGCTCACCGAGCAGGGCCTCGAGAAGTTCAAGGCCGACTGGGAAAAGGTTAAGAACGCATGAGTGAAGAGACCGTAGTCCCCGCCGAGGCAACCGAGGAGAAGCCTGCGGCAAAGAAGACCACGCGCAAGCCCGCTGCCAAGACGGCGGCCAAGGCAACGGCGTCGAAGAGCACTGCAGCCAAGAAGACGACGGCTGCAGCCAAGAAGACGACGACGGCTGCCAAGAAGACCACGACGCGCAAGACGACGACGCGTAAGACCGCGGCGAAGAAAGCCGAGGAAGCCGCGGCAGCTCCCGTTGCCGAGGAGCAGCTCTCTCTCGTCGACGTGCCCGAGCTTCCGGTTGCAGATGAGGCCCCCGAGGCTGCACCCGAGAAGAAGCCCGTGCGTAAGCGCAGGACATCCAAAAAGGCCGAGGATGCCGAGAAGCCCGCTGAGGCCGAGGTCGAGAAGACCGAAGATGCGGACAAACCTGCCGAAACCACAAAAGCCGAAGATACCAAAGCAGCCGATGCAGAAGCCGCGAGCGAGGA
>USOR01000084.1 GCA_900556425.1 uncultured Coriobacteriaceae bacterium | reverse complement strand
CGTCAGCATGACGTGTACGACCTCCGCCTCCCTCTCGCTCGAGGGGAAGAGCCGCTGGATCATGTGCTCCCTTCCCGTGCGCTCCATCGACGTGTTCCGGTCGAAGATAGCCGTGAACCTTTCGGTTATCGCTCCCTTCACCTTGGCAAGCGTTGTGCTGCTTGCCATCGCGATGCGCGTCTCCGGGCTCGGCCTCGCGCTCGTGTTCGTCGTTCCCGCTGCCTACGCCTGCTTCATATCGACGCTTGGGATGTACATGAACGTGAGATTTCCACGCTACGACTGGACGAGCGAGTACTACGCCGTGAAGGGAGGGGCTATCTCCGTCCTTGCGACGACCGGGCTGGGGGTGCTCTGCAGCGTCGTTCCGCTCGGAATCTGCCTGGGGCTGCCCCAGTATGGTGAGCCGGTCATGGTCATGGTTGCGGTGATTCTGCTACTGACTGCAGCCGTGCTCTACCATCGTCTCGAACTCACGCGCCTGTACGAATCCTGAATGCTTGCTTGAAGATGACGCAGGACGTAGCACTATCCTCTCCGGACAGCTCTCGGACGGCCGTGTTTGCGGTGAAGCTCAATTAAGACTAGTTACGATAACGGTGAGCACGAACCCGACGACCAAACCGAAACCGGCGCCACACACAAGCTTCACCATGTTGTTCAGCCATCTGTGTCTTCTTCCGAAAGAGCCATCTTCGGCAACGTCATCTCTCCCGTCTATGAACGCGCTTATCTCTTTGTACGTCACGAGATTATGCTTGTTCTTGATTCGCTCAATCCGAAACGCAAGGAACAGAGCCAGCGAGAAGAGCGCAATGAATAAACCTATACCGACAAGAGCACCGCATGACATATGCGGGATGAAGGAAGGGTCGGGCCAGATATACGGCTTTACATCGTTGGCTTGGAAGTGCCCTGCCATGTCAAAAGGTCTTTACATAAGTCGCTGAACTGGGGTTTGCCGATGCTGCCTCATTGCATGGAGTCCAGAGCGAGCAGTACATCGCGTATATCATTCTGGACGAGCGGCCTCATGCTGTCAGCGTATTGCGAAGTATCAGCCTGCCTGAGCGATGAAGCGATGTATGGCATTAGATGCGGCTTCGCTTCAGCAAGTTTCGGGAGGGATTTTATGCACTGTCGGGCAGTGATGGGCTTGTTGTCGGTTGCGTGCCCTAAATACTCGTCGATGATTCCATCGATCTTTCCCTCCTCGTCCCATTTCGCATTGCAGGCGATCAGGGCCAGCCCACGAGTCCGAACATAGGAACTGGAATCGCGCATCATCTCGATGAAGCTGTCGATGTGAGCATAGACGGCATCGTCCACGTCGCTCGTCTCTTGCAGCGATTGCAAGGCACGATAGGCTTCGCGATTGCTCGAGGAGCGCAGCACGCGAACCTGTTCTGCAATGTTCAAGCCTTCAGGCATCCTTTGTCCTTTCCTCCATCTGATAAATGTAGGCAAGCGCCGACTCCAGATACTCGCACTTGGTGCCGTCGAATCCGTCCTTCATGACGCGCAGCATCTCCGCCGCTTTGGGATTGGTCTCGGCCGTCTTCGCGTTTGCCTTGAAGAACATGCGCATGGCGATTTTGTCCGGAATCCCAAGGCGGTCGTAGTCAAAGCCGCCGTGGCAGTAGAAGTGCGGAAGGTCGGGATATTCTGCTTCGGGAAACGAGTGGCGAAACGCCTCCTCGATCATCGTGGTTTCCCCCGTATCGCACGGCATCGGCGTCGCTCCCGTGGCGAGCACGACCACGCGCAGGTCGGGATAATCGCGCATCACGCCCTTCAGCCACTTCGTGCCCTTGATGGAGGCCGCATGGAACCAGCTGCAGAATACAAGCAGGTCAATCTCGCTCAGCACGACCCGAGTTTTGTCCGCATAGGGCACGGCCTCGCACCCGAGATCCTCGGCGAGCCAATCGGCGTATTTCTGGGTGTATCCGGTCTGTGAGCAATAGACGATTGCGGTTCGCATCTAGGATTCCTTTCCGTGCAAGGCATTGAACGCTTCGGTATGGGCGCGGCAGAACTCCCTAGCTTCACGCGCTTCTGACTGTCGCTCCATGAGCATGAGCATAGGGCTATGGAACTGTACTGCGGTAAGCTGGGTGTCGCAGGGGTCGAACCTGCCCTCGGAAACGAGGCGCTCGAAGATTGTGCCCTGAATCGCGATGGGGCGTTCGATGAAGATGATCTCGTAGAGCGCCTTGCAGTTCTTGTCCGCGTAACGATTCGCCGCCAGCATGCGCATAAGCATCTTCACGCGGTCGTCCTCGAAGAAAGGCTTGTAGCTGTCCCAAACGAGATCGGCGAGCGCGTTCCCCTCAAGTTTGGCGTATGCAGTGGAGTCATCGTCGGGGGTGGCCATCGCCCCAACAAGCCTCATCTGCTCCAGGACGTAGTCTGTCTCGCGCTCGACGAGGGCATCGAAGAGTTCCCGCTTACCTGCGAAGTGGTTGTAGAGCGATGCAGCCTTTATTCCCACCGCATCGGCGATGTCCCTCATGGATGTGGCCGTGAAGCCTTTCTCACTAAAGAGCGCGAACGCTGCATCGAGTATTCGATTGCGCGCATCGCCTTCGATCTTGGGCATTCTTCGGCTGCCTTTCTTTATACTAACTAACATACGTTAGTATAAAGACGAATTGATTGTGCGTCAATTCGGATGAGACGTGGCAATAACGCGAAAACAAACGGTCAGGTTGATGAACCTCCCTCACGTTTCGCTACATCTTGTTATCCCGTCTGGGCAACGAGTTCGCGTTCGCGTGCGTAATCGAGGGCGCTCTTCCCGAAGGTGCGCGCAATGGCGGAAAAGGCCGCATCGAATTCGTCTGCGCTCTTGGCGTCTGCCAAATGCTCGCAAATGAGGCCGGCCGTACCCGACGCCATGAAATCGAGTACCGCTTCGTCGGCCTTTCCCATTGTCCCGGCGTCGATGCCGAACTCGGAGAGCCACAATTCCTTGAGCATCCCCTCCAGATGATGGCGGATGCGTGGGTGTGCCCGGGCAATTTTGGCAATCAGTAGCATCCGTGCCCTCACCTGGGCGGGAATCGTCGCTTCGTCCCCCTCCGTGAGCGCGCGGGCGATATGCGCAGCGGACTTCGGTGCCAAGTCATCGAGCGCGCTCTTCGCCGCGCCGTCGATGGACGGAAAGTAATAGTAGAACGTGTCGCGGTTGCAACCCGCCGCCTTTGCCACGGCGGAGACGGTCACTTTCTTGTGTGGGTTCTTCACAAGAAGCCCGAGGTAGGCCTCGATGATCCTGTCTCTGGCAGACGTGCGGTCGGCACTAGCGTGCTTGCTCATGACGCGTTCCTCCCTTGAAAGAACGGTGCTGCATCCTCTGCTCTTTCCTTCCGATACTTCCGGTGTTCTGTCGGAGCATCTTTCCTCGTCTGCGGCTATGATACCCGACAACTGTCGGAATCAGGAGGGATGCCCATGCGCGTACTCGTGGCACCCATGATGGCCATGGCCGAAAGTTCTGGCCCCGCATCGCGCTCACGCGTTCTTGCGTCCGCCATGGTATCGAGGGGATGGCAGGTGACGCTCTGCATCCCGGAAGGCTTCTGCGTCGCGATTCCAGATGGCGCGAGCGTCCAGCCCGTCCTCGTCCCGACGCCCCTCGGCATGCCGTGCGTCGTCGGGAGGCGGATGTTCCCGCTGGCCCAGAGGCTTGGGCTGAACCGGCGCGTTTCCATGACGTGCTTCGATGACGTCCTGCGGCTCACCGGCAACACGAACGGACGCTATCTGGAAGCGGCCGTGCGGCAGTTGCGCGGAATCATCCGCGAAGGCCATTTCGAGGCCGTCTATTCCGAGTTCAACGTCGCCGCGATTATCGCCGCAAAAGTCGAGGGCGTTCCCGTCTTCGGAACGACGAGCTATCCCACGCAGCCGTCCTACGCGAGCAACCCCGCCACAGCCAACGGGGTGAATCGCGTGCTGCGCTCGTTGTCGATGGGGGAGGTACGCTCACCCGAGGACGTGCTCCTCATGTCGCAGGTGCGCTTCGTACCATCTTGTCGTGCGCTGGAACCCTTTCCGGATGGTGGCTCCGTCATCTTCACTGGTCCGTTCGCGGGCATGCCGCCGGAAGCGCCCGAAGTCAGCCGGGATGCGGTCGTGGCCTATCTCGGCAACGGGACCATCACGCCCCGTCGAGCTTGCGCCGTGCTTGCGGAGGCGCTGCAGGACAGCGGCCTCGAGCTATATGTCGCCGGACTGCCCGAGGGATTCGCGAAAGGCGTGCGCACCGCGCCGCACTTCGACTTCGCCGAGCTGCTGCCACGTGCCGCCGTCTTCGTGAACCACGGGGGCCAGAACTCGGTGATGGACGGCATAGCATATGGAACGCCCCAGCTCATCTGCCCGGGAAAGGTGTTCGAGCGGCGTTTCAACGCCGAGGCCGCCACGCGCAACGGCGTCGGCATGTCGCTGGAGTACGGGCGATTCGACGTGGGAGCCGTGCGCGATGCCATCGGGCGATTGGTCGATGGGCGGAAGGGCTTCCAGGAAGCAGCCTCTGCCCTGCGTAGCGAGCTTGCTGTCCTCGGCGGTGCGGCCAGGGTTCTGGAAGTCATGGAGTCCAGGGTGGGATGACGTTATCTCCGTCCTGTGTCATCCTGTGCTGTCCCTGTTTTGCAGAGGATAACAGGGGAATGTATCCTGTCCGAAAGACGAAAGGGGCAAGACGCATGAGGTACAGGACGCTGGGCAAGACGGGCCTCGAGGTAAGCGAGATCGGCTTCGGACCCGAGTGGATGGATGGCACGCCGGAGGAGACGCGCGAAATCGCCGAGGTGCTGCGCGAGGCGGGCGTGAACTACATGGACTGCTGGATGGCCGACCCGCATATCCGGGAGAACCTGGGCTTTGCCATGAGGGAGCACGCGGACGAGTGGATCGTTCAGGGGCACATCGGCTCGTGCTGGGTGGACGGCCAGTACAAGCGCAGTCGCGATGTCAGTCTGGTGCGTCCGGCCTTCGAGGAAGAGCTGCGACTTCTGGGCGTCGACC
>USOR01000083.1 GCA_900556425.1 uncultured Coriobacteriaceae bacterium | reverse complement strand
CGGCGACCATTGTCTGCTGCGTAGCTGTACGTTATCTCGTGATTGCGCCCTTTGCCTCGGCATCGGCAATACGACGATGTTGCTTGCGGACCTCGGCAATGATGAGAAAGGCCGAAAGCAGGACCGAGAGGCCATCGGCAACCGGGAATGCAAAGCAGTAGCCCATGAGCGGTGTCATCCCCGGAAAGAGACTCGGAATGAGTGTCGGGGTAATGAGAAACGCCGGAAGCAAGAAGATGAGCTGACGCGTGAGCGAAAGAAACGCCGACTTGAGCGGCTGGCCTGTCGCCTGGAAGTAATTCGAGCTGATGACCTGAACGGAAATGAGCGGAATGAGCGCAGTCTGCACGATGAGAGCCCACACCGCAAAGCTCATGAGCGAAGGCTCGATACCGAACACGGAGATAATCTGCTCGGGAAATACGTGAATGAGCACGAAGAACACCGTCAGAATCGCCGTTGCCGCCCCCAAGGCGACGTAGAGCGTCCTGAGCACGCGTCGGTACTTGCGCGCACCCGTGTTGAAGCCGAGTATGGGCTGTGCCGCAATCGCGATACCAAGGGCCGGAAAGAAGACGACGCCCGTGATCTTCGAGACGACGCCGATGCTCGCGAGTGCGCCATCGACGCCGATCGGATCAGCCGCACCGAGCGAGGCGAGCAACATGTTGCTGATGACCTGCGTCACGGCCATTGCCGCCTGCAAGCCGAAAGGAGCCAGACCCAGTTCAATGAGACGCTTGCAGATCTTGGGATCGATTGCGAGATTGCGCAATCGAAGCTTGAAAGGCGCCGAAGAGCGCGGTGAGACAAAGTACCACAGCACTATGATTGCCGTGACGGCTTGACCGATGATGGTCGCACTCGCCGATCCCGCCACGCCCCAACCGAACATGAGGACGAAGACGTAGTTGAGAGCGATGCAGACGACCGTGCCCACGACAGTCGTCCACAATGCCAGGTTGGGAGCACCTGCCGTGCGGATGAAGTTGTTGACGCCAAAGCTGATGTTGCAGATCATCATGCCATAGATGATGATCTGAATGAAGGTGCGCGCATATGGCAGCGTCACGTCAGTTGCGCCTACGAGGATGAGAAGCGGATCGATCCAGAACGTCGCATAGATTGCCGCAGCAACGGAGACGATGATCATGACCGTCACGGAATTGCCAAGTGCACGCTCGGCATCCTCCCTGCGTCCCTCGCCAAGCAAAATCGCAGCAAGCGAGTTACCGCCGTTGCCAGCGAGAATCGCAAATGCATTGACGATGGTCATGATGGGAAACGCGACCTGCGTCGCGGCAAGGCCGACTTCACCCATGGCCTGTCCGAGGAAAATCGAGTCTATGACGTTATAGAGCGAGTTGAGGACGACGGCTGCAACAGCGGGAATGGAGAACTCGAGCATGAGCTTGCCAATGGGCGCCGTGCCCATGCGGGTGACTTTGTCCTCCCCCTTCTCCTCACGCTTCTCGAGCTTTTCCTGTCCGGGCATAGGGGCATCTGCTTTGTGTTCGTTCATGTGAGATAAAACCGCATTCGAAAGCTTTCGTTATCGTTTTGCCGCAGAGAGAATAGCACGCCTTGCACCCATTGATAAGCCCATGTCAGCCCAATTGTATGCAATAAAAACGTATAATTAGACGTTGGCTATGCGAAGAGAGGATTACGGCATGCGCGTCTTACTCATGAACCATTTTCCACTCCAGGGCTCAGGCAGCGGCGTCTACACGATCAACATCGCCCGCGCGCTCGTTCGCAAGGGTCACGAAGTCTGCGTCATCATGCCCGAGAACGAAGAACTTGCAGAACTCGAGATAGATGACGTACGCCTGCATCCCGTTTACTTCAACTCCTGCACAGACAATGCGCTGAACTTCGACTTTCCCTGCTTTACCACACACCCCCGCAGCGTCACAACCTTCTATGAGCTTGACGATGCGCAGATGGCCGCTTATGAGGGCGCATTTCGCGCTGCCATCGAAGATGAGATCGCCGCTTTCGATCCCGATGTCATTCACTGCGGCCATATCTGGGTTCAGGCAAGCTATGCGGCTGATTACGGCATACCGCTCGTGATCACCGCACACGGCACCGACCTCATAGGCTTCCAGAAATCGGAGCGCTTCCGCGAACAGGCGAAGAAGGCGTTTGACGCCGGCAGTGCCATTATCGCCATCTCGAAGGATAATGCCGCACTCGTGGAAAAGCTCTTCGGCAGTCCCGAGAAGGTTCATCTCATCCAGAACGGCTATGATCCCACGATGTTCTATCCGGAGACCTGCAGCGTCCACGAAGTGCTCGACCATTTCGGCATCGAAGGCGACTACGACAGCATCGTATCGTTTGCGGGCAAGTTCACGTATTTCAAAGGCATCGACATACTCCTCAATGCCGCCGCATTGTACGAGCGAGACGGCGTCGCGACCTTGCTTGCCGGCGACGGCGAACTCTTCGACGAAATGACGGCGCTCGCCAAGAGCCTTGGGCTCGAGCACGTCTACTTCTTGCACAACCAACCGCACGAGGTGCTGCGCCGCCTATACAGCTGCGCTACGGTATCGCTGCTCACCTCACGCAATGAGGCATTCGGGCTCGTCGCCATCGAAGCGCTTGCCTGCGGAGCGCCTGTCATCGCGAGCAACGAGGGCGGTCCCCTCGACATCATCACACCGCAAGTCGGCTTGCTGTTCCAAAGCGAAAATCCCGAAGACCTGGCCCGTGAGGTGCAGTTCGTGCTCGATGGCGACATCGACTTCGACCGCGAAGAGGTCGCCCGCTATGCTCTCGAGAACTATTCGCAAGATGTCTCGATTGACGAGCTCATCGCTCTTTACGAGGCGGCTATCGGATAAACCGCGACAGAGAGGCGCAAACATTTCCTTGTCCCATCTTGCGCGCAGGGAGGCCATCGAGCGAAGGTACAAGGGAGCGCGCCGTAAAGACCGCGAAGCGGGCTGTCGGGAAGCGACCGTCGAAGCGAGATGGCTCCCCTGCGCGCAGCCGAAAATCACTTCTCCTTGCGCTTGGCGAGCAGACCGGGGGCAAGCTCGGATACCAAGATCGCCGCGAAGATCAAGACGAAGCCGCAAACCATGCGTCCCGTCAGCACCTCCGCACCGAGCGCAACGCTGAACGCCACGCCGAAGGGCGATTCGAGCGACAGAAGCAGCGAAGCAGTCGAAGGCGGGAGCTTTTGCTGGCCGATGTTCTGGAAGAGCAAGGCGAGGGCGGTACAGGCGATGCCCAGGTAGAGCAGGCCTGCCCAGGTGTCCCACGAGAGCGTTTCCCAATGCGGAGGCTGCTCGAAGATTGCCCCCGAGCACAGCGAGAAGAGCGTGACGAAGAAGAACTGCCACATCGTCAGCACGTAGATGTCCCTGTCTTGCGAGAACTTCGAGACAAAGCAGATGTGCAGACCGTAGAAGACCGCGCAGCATAAGGTGAGCAAATCGCCGAAGCTCATCGAAAAGCCCGATCCGAGGCTCACGAGTCCGATGCCGACGACGCACATGAAGGCGGCCACGATATTGAAGGCATGCGGGCGACGTTTGGATATGCCCCAGGCGAAGAACGGCACCATGACGCAGTACGTTCCCGTCAGAAAGGCGTTCTTGCCTGGCGTCGTATCCGTGATGCCAATCGTCTGCAGGTAATAGCCCATGAAGAGCAGGAAACCGAAGAGCGCTCCGAGGGCAATGTAGTCCTTGCGAAAATAGAGTTCGCGTTTCTTGAGATACACCAGCGCAAGGATGAGCGCCGCAAGACCAAAGCGCACGACGAGAATCCATGCCGGAGAGACGGCATCGGTCGTATCCTTGACAATGACGAACGAGCTACCCCAAATCAGGGTAGCCAGGACGATGAGAAACTTGTAGAGCATCACTGAATATGTCCGAGGAAGTTCTTCGTACGCTCGTGCTTGGGATGGTTGAAGACCTCGTCGGGCGTGCCCTCCTCGACGACGACGCCACCTTCCATGAAGATGACGCGATCTGCCACATCCTTGGCGAACTGCATCTCATGCGTGACGACGACCATCGTCATGCCCTCCTCGGCAAGGGAGCGCATGACATCGAGGACGCCACGCACGAGCTCGGGGTCAAGCGCACTCGTGGCCTCGTCGAAGAGCATCACGTGGGGCTCCATCGCCAAAGCACGCGCGATGGCGACACGCTGCTGCTGGCCGCCGGACAGTTGCGCCGGGAAGTAATCGGCGCGGTCGCCCAAGCCGACGCGGTCGAGCTCGAAATGGGCGATGCGCTCTGCTTCCTCCTTGGAGCGCTTGAGCACCTTGCGTTGGGCGAGCATGACGTTTTTGAGGGCAGTGAGCTGCGGAAAGAGGTTGAACTGCTGAAACACCATGCCGACGTGCTCGCGTAACTTGTTGACATCGGTCTTGGGATCGGTGATCTCCTTGCCCTCGATGAAGATATGACCGCCTGTCGGCTTTTCAAGCAGGTTGATGCAGCGCAGCATCGTCGACTTGCCAGAGCCCGAGGGACCGAGCACGACGACGACCTCGCCCTTGGCAATCTCGATGTTGACGTCCTTGAGCACCTCGTTGTCACCGAAGCACTTCGAGAGGTGCTGAATCGAAATCATGGAATCCTGGCCGTTCATCGCACGCCTCCCCTCTCTTCAGTGGAATCAAGCTGAGCGTCATGAGCAGCCTCTTCCTGGAGCTCGTCGATTGCCTGCTCCATGTCCTTGGACGAAGGGGCTCCGGTAAGACCGGCTTCGAGACGCGTCTGCTCCTGGAGCTCGTCGCGTGCATCGTCAGTGCTGTCGGCAATCTCTTCGCACATCTGGCTAAACGCGCCGCGACGGTTCTTGCGAGCCTTTTTCTTGGGGGCGGCGCCACCTGAATCCGCAAGCGCGAGACGCTTCTCGAGACTGCCCACAACGCGAATGAGCGGCAACGTGACAATGAGATAGAAGCACGCCGCAACGATGTAGGGCGTCATGTTGCCGGTGAGCGAGACGATGGAGCGGGAGTAGAGCATGAGCTCCATGACGCCAACGGCTGCAAGCAGCGAGG
>USOR01000082.1 GCA_900556425.1 uncultured Coriobacteriaceae bacterium | reverse complement strand
CCCTTGCCTATCTCATCAGGAAGAAAGGTGCTCGCGTTGCCGAGGTCCAAGTCTCCATGGACGAGCGCATTGCGGGGGAGAGCTACCTGAATTTCAGGACCTCGACATCGTATATGGCGCGTATGGCGTTGTCCGTTCTTCTCATACAGTTCTTCAGATAAGGTGATGTGATGTTCTCGATTGCCCTGCGAATCATACTGATCGTCGCCGCCATCGGCCTCATGGCCTTCCTGCTGCATAGCATCAAGAAATCCAAGATGAGTATCGAGGATGCCATGTTCTGGGTGGCGTTTTCCCTCCTCATTGTCCTGATGAGCATCTTTCCCCAGATCCCCTCGCTTCTGTCAGACGCCATTGGCTTTCAATCACCGGTCAACTTCGTCTTCCTCTTCTTCATTTTCATATTGATTCTCCGTGATTTTTTCTCGAACCGGCGTATATCCCAGCTCGAGAATCGCGTGAAGGAACTCACCCAGCAGATAGCCATCGACAGGCTAGACCATTATGAGCGAAGGCATCTTGGCGAGCATGACGAGGACTGATGGGGAGACCGTGTCATCCCCAGCTCACGCATATGCGATCTTCTCGGCGCAGTATGCGCCACATGCAGGTGGTGTCGAGTCGTTTACCCAGCGCCTTGCCCACGAGCTTGCTATGCAAGGCAACCGCGTCTTCGTCGTGACCTCGCAGCTCTCTGCGAATACGCCTGCGTACGAGGTGCAAGATGATGGCGTCGAGGTGTATCGCTTGCCATGCAGGCCGCTTTTGGATGGTCGCCTGCCCATCTCGCGCAAGAACGCCGATTATCGGCACATGCTCGAAGAGCTTGCTACTCGCGGCATCGATCGCGTGCTCGTCAATACCCGTTTCTACCAGCTTTCCCTTGAGGGCGCGCGTTTCGCAAAGCGCATTGGCGCTCCTGTCATCGTGCTCGACCACGGATCCGCGCACCTGACCTTTGGTGGCGGTATTGTCGATTGGTTCGTCGAGCGCTATGAGCATGCTGTAACCAGGCGCATGCGGCGCCTCGACCCTGCCTTCGCGGGTATTTCGCAGGCAAGCAGAAGCTGGCTGACGCACTTTGGCATAGAGACCGCAGCCATCATTCCCAACGCCATCGATGTCGAGCAATTCAAAGATGTTGCATCAGAACGGGGCTTTCGTGATGAATTGCATGCGCATGACAAGACGCTCGTCGCTTTTGTCGGACGTCTCGAGCCCGAGAAGGGAGCGTTTCCGTTTGCGCAGGCGGCAACGTTGCTTGGCGATGGATTCGTATGCGCATTGGCGGGCGATGGCAGCCAACGTGAGCAGATTGCATGCCAGGGTTTTGACAACGTTGCCTTACTCGGCAAGCTTGACCAGCCGGACCTTTCCGCCCTCCTGCGAGATGCGGATGTTTTCTGCCTGCCGACGCGTTCGGAAGGTTTCTGCACCTCGCTCCTGGAGGCGGCTGCACAGGGCTGCGTCCCCGTCATGCCGCATGTGGGAGGCACGGACGAGGTGATGGGCTTTGATCCGGTACGCCATGGCGTCATGCTCGAGAGCTGCGAACCCGCAGACGTTGCGCAGGCTATTCGCGAGGCGACGACGCAACGTGCTTCAGGAGAAGACCTGAGCGCCTTCGTCACTGCTGAATGCTGCTGGGGCAAGACCGTCGATGCACTCGAGGCGGCCTTCACGTCTCTTTCATGACGTCGATGCCGTCGCCCAGGTCGAGGATGACGGGCGCGTGCGTATAGCGCTCCTCCTCAGGAGGCAATTGCATGTAGTCACCATAGAGCGTCTTGAGAAAGCCGTCGCTGTCATGGGGTGCGCGTAGCGTCAGCCCGTCGAAGTCGATGTCCGTCGTGGGGAAGAGCACATCGGTGTCAAATGATCCCCAATTGGGATATGCGGCATCTGTCCAACGCTGTGCGGGATTGCTCGTGTCGAAGGCATGGTCGAATGTATTCTGCAAATCCTCCTGCTTCCAGCCGCGCGCGACGGTGGCGTGCACAAACTTGCAGGCTGCCTCGACGAGCGGGCGTAGTGGGGTCGATGCTGGCAGTTTGGGGCGCGAGAAGTGCCTGAGATATGACTTGAGCTGGGCAACGCGGGCTTTCTTGCATTGCCTTTGCGCAACTTTGGGGTCTGCGTCAAGCTGACAGTAGGGGAATATGTCGACGAAGGCTCCTTGCTCGCAGCCCGCTTCCAGCGCGTTGTCGTCGATGAAACGCGTGCCTTCTTTGAAGACCTTGGCCCAGAGCCCCGAAAACCCCGTGGTGTTTGTGGATGTGTGGAGCGAGTAGCCAGCGGGTAAGAGCTCGGGGGCAATGGCGCAGAAGCGGTCGTAATCGGCCTTGGGCATCCCGAGATCAACATCGTCGTCCCAGGGAATGAAGCCTCCATGGCGCACGGCACCCAAGCAGGTGCCACCATCGATGAAGTATTCGATATCGTTCTCCCGGCAGATCTTGTCGATGACGGCGACGATGTCACGCTCGATGGCTTGCAATCGTTGAAGCGAGTCCTGCGGATAGGGCGAAGTGCTCACGGTGGCTCCCAACTCGGCGCGTACAGAGTGTGTGTATTATACTTCTCGCAATTACACAGACGGGGGTTATTCATATGAAGCTAGGAACGATAACGCGCGGCGATAGGAAGATTTACATACTTCTGACTGCGGATTGTCCGCAAGGAGGGTCGATTGTTGCCGAGTCTCATTGCCAGGGAGATGACGCCGTTCCCGCCCTCGTCGCCGCCAAGGATGCCGCACATGGCGAGTACGTGCTCATCTTGCCCCTGCTTTACGTTGAGCAGACCGTCACCGTACGCGTGCTCGATGCAGAAGGTGCGGTTCTTGACGAGGAGTCCCAGAAGGTACGACACCTCTCGAGTGCGTTGACCGCGAAGTACAATACCCTGAGCAAGGCGCCTGGCGTCAACGACATTCGCAATTTCGACCGCTATGCGCGCAGCGACATTTCTCATATCGAGCCCGACCGCATTTGCTACTTTGGCTATGAGCCGCAAAACAGCGAGCTCGTGCATATCGTCATCACGACTCATTGTGACGATGCGAGTACGCATCAAACGCCATTCGAGGTTATCGTCTTTGACCGTCAGGGCAAGCGCATGTCTATCAGAGATCGTGCTGTCCTGAGCGACAAGCTTGACCATCCCGTGCCCCACTCCGATTTCACGCGCCGCACCATCCACACCTCGTTTCTCAAGGAGCATGGCAACGATTGGTTCTTCATTTGGGTGCGTTTTGCGGATGACGCTCTGCCTCCTGCGTTCATCTGCATGGACAAGTGGCGCACAGAGGATGTTCGCGATCGTTTTCAGAGGAAGTTCAATGATTCGGGTCAGGGCCCCTTCTACGAGGATTGGTTCTACCACACTCAAAAGAAGTCACCGATGGAGCTCGATGGGCAGCGCAGGGCGCATTTCGAGATCGAGCCGCTGTTCTCGATCATCGTGCCGCTCTACAAGACGCCGCTCGACTTCTTCGCGGAGATGTCACAGTCCGTTCTCGAGCAGACCTATGGCAAGTTCGAGCTTATCCTTGTCAACTCGACGCCCGAGGACAAGGAGCTTGCCGCGGCTGTGGCCGCGTGCGCGGCAAACGATGATCGCGTACGGGTGGTGACACTCGACAAGAACTACGGGATTGCGGGCAATACCAACGAGGGCATCGCCATCGCACAAGGCGACTTCCTCTGCTTCTTCGATCATGACGACATCCTCGAGCCGAGCATACTCTTCGAGTACGTCGACGCCATCAATCGCTACCCGGAGACGGATTTGCTCTATTGCGACGAGGACAAGATCAGGGACGGCAAGCTCTTCGACGGCTTCCTCAAGACGGACTTTAGCTGGGAGTTGCTTGCCACCTGCAATTACGTGTGCCATCTGCTCACGGTGCGCAAGTCCATCGTGGATGCCATCGAGCTTTCGGGCGATGAGGTCACGGGCGCGCAGGACTGGGATATGACCCTCAAGGTTGCGGAGAAGGCACGCAACATCTTCCACGTGCGCAAGGTGCTCTATCATTGGCGCTCGCATGAGCACTCGGCTGCCAGTAACGCCAACGCCAAGCCCTACACGCACAAGGCCGGCGAGATTGCGGTCAGGAATCACTACGAGCGCATCGGCATTCCCGTCGACGTGCTCGATGGCTTCTGCGGCAACATGCATCGCATCGTGTATCACCTGCCTGAGAAGAAGCCGCTTGTCTCCATCATCATCCCCAACAAAGACCAGGCCTTCATGCTCGAGCGCTGCCTCGAATCCATCTGGGAGAAGACGACCTACGAGAACTTCGAGATCATCATCGTCGAGAACAATAGCGTCGAGGACGAGACCTTTGCGTTGTACGAGCGCCTGCAGGCCGAGTATGACAACCTGCGCGTCGTGCGCTTCGAGGGTTCGTTCAACTACTCTGCCATCTGCAATTTGGGCGTGACGCATGCCGTGGGCGACCACTATCTCTTCCTCAACAACGACATGGAGGTCATCACTCCCGATTGGATCGAGTTGCTGCTCGGCCCCCTGCAGCGCGAGGAGGTCGCCGTCGTAGGCGCACGTTTGCTGTATCCGGACAGGACAATTCAGCACGACGGCGTGGTGATTCCACGCTCCGATCCCAAGCACGTGGCGTGCATGGCACCGGCGAGCCTCGTGTACTACTTTGGCATGATCCACAATGCTCGCGACGTGCTCGCGGTTACGGGCGCATGCCTTATGGTGAGCCGAATGGACTTCGAGTCAGTCGAGGGTTTTGACGAGCGCTATGCCGTCGCCTATAACGACGTGGATTTCTGTCTGCGTCTCGTAGAGAAGGGTCGTCACGTCATCATCGATCCCAACATCGAGCTCTACCACTACGAGTCAGTGTCCCGAGGGTTTGACGAGACGGTCGAGAGCAAGATGCGAAACGCCGAGGAACTCGCGATGTTCCAGAAACGCTGGCCACGCTTCATTGCCGAGGGCGATCCGTATTACGGAACCAACATCGCGCATGCGAACGCGTACTACGCGCTCAACTGGGACGTGCGCGCCTAGTCGATACCGAGGTACCGCTTCCAAAACGGCAGTGACGTCATGGCGGG